>JBIPME010000408.1:0-2839 GCA_044369275.1 Rhodoferax sp. | reverse complement strand
AATTGGCCGTTGCCGAGTAAAAAACGCCCGGGCGGTGAGGAGACCATGTAGGACACGCGATCCAAGGGGTCTTGTTCAATGATGGCTTGCGCTGCGCGTGGGAAGTCGATGAGCAAGCCTGAGCCCACTGGTTTGATTTGGCGTGCGAGCGAGCGCACGGATTGGGTCAGGGATTGGTCGATGGCTTTTTCTGCGTACACGGTGGCGACACGAAAAGCGAGCCCCCCGCCCATGAGCCAAAGTGCCAATTGCGGCAACAGCAGCCACCACAGGAGTTGGCGTTGCAGTGAGAAGCTTGGGTGTAGTCGCATGGCGGCAGTGCAGGCGGATGTGCGCAGGGGCGGTGGGGAGCGAGTTGCCAGGAATGCGGTGTGGTTGGGTTGGGCTGGAGTGCGCTAACTTTAGGCGTTACCTAGTTCTAGCATGTAGCCAAGCCCGCGCACATTGCGAATGCCCAAGCCGGAGTCGTTTAATTTTCTGCGCAACCTATGCACGTACACCTCCAGGGCATTAGAGCCTGCGGCACCTTCTGCGGGCTCGGATTGCCAGATGGCAAGCACGTCTTCGCGGCTGATAACCCGCCCAAAATTTCGGACCAAGAGGGAGAGTAAAGACCATTCGCGTTGTGTCAGTTCCATGGATTCTTCGCCTAGCCAGGCCCTAGGTAGGTGCGGGTCTACGCGCAAATGCTGGGTCAGGTTAATTCCTATTTCCAAGGTCCCGCCAAATGCGGGCAACCGCGAACGCCGGAGCATGGCTTGCAAACGGGCCAAGAGTTCAGCCATGTCAAAAGGTTTGGTTAGGTAATCGTCTGCCCCAGTGTTGAGGCCATGGACCCGGTCTTCAACGCCATCGCGGGCTGTCAAAATTAAGACGGGCAGGGCGGCAAAACGTTGTCGAATCCAATGGAGCAGGGCAAATCCATCTACCAGGGGCAGGCCTAAATCGAGTATTACGCCGTCAAAGCGCGTGTGCGCTAGCAGGTCTTGGGCGTGCTGCCCATCGGGGCTGCTGCATACGGTATGCATGGCACGCGTCATTTGCGCGCACAGCGCGTCGCGTAGCAATTCGTCGTCTTCAACAATGAGCAAATGGGACATAGGATCGGCGTATCCAGCAGTTAAAGGTGCGCGGCACGGGTTTCGGGGTTTGCGGGGTTGGTATAGGCGTTTTAGCGGGGCGTGACGGCCTGCGTGCGCTGGGGCTGCGCGCCCCCTAAGCTTGCGGACAAAGTGCGGGCCGCTGCTGTGAGTGCCTGTGCTTGGCGGCTGCCATAGTTTAAGTCCATGGTCGCGTTGGGGCCCATGCCAGCGATGGCGAGTGCCAAGCGTCCGAAGCCATCAAATACGGGCACTGCCATGGCGCTAATGCCCAGCATGTATTCGTCTTTAACGCTGCAAATGTGGTTTTGTCGAATGGTGTTGAGCTCGTTGGAAAAGGCCGGTGCATCCAGTGCGGCCGCTTGACCATGGCGCGCCAAGCAGTCTTGCACGTCTTGGCGCGGCGCAAAGGCGGCAAAAATTTTGCCTGTACCGGTATGCAGCAAAGAGGCCAGTGCACCGTGGCGCATAGAAACATGGACCGCATTGGGTGCCTGCTCCACCCGAATAATCACCGGGCCATCGCTGCCCCAGACGGCCACAGAAACCGTGCATTGCATTTGCTGTGCCAAGTCCGGTAACGCAGCACAAGCCAAGCGCACGGGGTCGACCTGTTGCAAACTGATCCAGCCCAATTGCATGGACAACGGCCCCAGTCCATAGCGGCCTGTGGCAGGGTCTTGCTCAATCAGCCCCAGTTTGACGAAGCTGACCAAATAGGGGTGTGCCTTTGCGGGCGTCATCTGCGCGGCTTTGGCCAGGTCTTTCAGTGCCATGGCCTGGCCTGTGGCTACCAAGGCCTTGAGCAGCTGCCCCCCGACCTCAATACTTTGTATGCCGCGAGAAGGTTTGTTGCCTTCCTCAAAATTGGCAAAAATGGCGTTTGTGTTCATCGGCAGATTGTCGCTTGCTCGCGTTCGGTCCGGCAAGATTGCAGCCGATTGTGGCTTGAGATTGTACTTAAACAAATTAATTTGTTAATGTATAATTTTCTGAAAATGATTCGATGAACAACCTGCCTGGCTGTAAGCTGGGTTTATTTTGAAAGCGCATCACAATGCAAGTAAAAACTTTCGCATCCGCGGCCGATTTGGAAGTAAAGCAAGTTAGTTTTGATAAATTGTCCGAGCACGCGTATGCCTATACCGCGCAAGGCGACCCCAACACGGGCATCATCATTGGGGACGATGCGGTCATGGTGATTGATACGCAAGCTACGCCTGTCATGGCGCAAGACGTCATTCGGCGCATTCGCACGGTGACGGACAAACCCATTCAATACGTGGTGCTCAGCCACTACCACGCCGTGCGCGTGTTGGGTGCTTCGGCCTATGCGCCGCAACACATTATTGCCAGCCAAGACACCTACGATTTGATCGTAGAGCGTGGCGAGTTCGATAAGGCCAGCGAAATCGGCCGCTTCCCACGGTTGTTCCAAAATGTGGAAAGTGTTCCAGAGGGTATGACGTGGCCAACGATTACCTTTACCGGAAAAATGACGCTGTGGCTGGGCAAATTAGAAGTGCAAATTTTGCAGCTAGGCCGTGGCCATACCAAGGGCGATACCGTGGTTTGGTTGCCGCAAGAAAAAATACTTTTCAGCGGTGATTTGGTGGAGTTTGACGCAACCCCTTACGCGGGCGATGCCTACTTCCAAGATTGGCCACAAACCTTGGACCGAATAGCCGCCTTGCAACCCGCCAAACTGGTGCCCGGGCGTGGTGCGGCGTTGCAGACAC
>JBIPME010000491.1:0-2839 GCA_044369275.1 Rhodoferax sp. | reverse complement strand
ACAACGGTACGTCGCTTCACGCAGGCGCTTAAGTGCTCTCGCAATGCAGCAGTACCTTCAGGTAGATTCCTCAAAAGATATTTGCAGTGTGGCACTAAACGGTGCCTCACTCGGCCGGGCTCGTACAACAAACGGTTCAGATCGCGGCAAGCACGATCTGACCTTAATCGTTAGGCGTTTGTAATTCAACGGACCGTCCATGATAGTTTGGCCTTTGCAGACGATATGGTGATGAACGGCAATAACTCGGAGCTTGTGTTACCAATAACAACAGCATCTGAACCAGCAACTTGAACAAGAATATCTCCACCAGCGACACGCGCTACCTTAAATGCGATTGGTTCATATAACGGAATATTATTAACTAAGGATTTAAGCGTTTGGGCTTCGCCATCCTTTACGAGTTGATAGCCAGAAAACAATGTTGTGTCAGCGGGGTTGTCCTGAGCTAATAGAGCTTTGAACTGCGTCTTTCCCTCGGCAGAACGAAAGCCAACGAACGCTGACGGCGCCCAACGACCTACGTTGTCCAACTCAGTAAACGTGACCTCAGCAACAATTGACTGGTGCCGTGATTCGCCAAGGAAAGGGATTTGGAAAGTGCCTGCGGGAACCTCAAGGGTGAGTTGATTCCCCCAAGCTTCTACCGGCCGAGTTGAGGGCGATGAAGGGCTGCATCCGGTGCCGGATAACACCAAACTGCAACCAATGAGGAGGGCGCTAATTGGACGCATAACGTCGAAGCTGAGGGGCCGCAGCCAGCTGGCGGAAGTCCACTCGAGCGACAGTTTAGACCGCAGATTCATTCAGCGCACCTTCGTAGACGGCCAGGTCATCTGCGGAGAAGCAGCAGAAGACAACCTCCTGCACCTCGGGCGATGCTGGCAAGACGGCCAAAACTGTACTGACTGCCACGCGCGCAGCGAGCTCGATTGGATAGCCATAAATGCCTGTGCTGATACTCGGGAAAGCTAGCGAAATCGCGCCTGTCGCACGAGCCACCTCCAGGGATCGCCGGTAGCAGGAGGCCAGGAGATCAGGCTCCCCATTGCCGCCGCCGCGCCAGACCGGACCGACCGTGTGAATGATGTACTTCGCCCTAAGCCTGTAGCCCTTAGTGAGTTTGGCATCGCCAGTCTTGCAGCCACCAAGCAAACGGCACTCGTGTACCAAGTCGGGCCCCGCAACGCGATGAATCGCGCCATCAACTCCACCTCCGCCCAGCAGAGATGAATTCGCGGCATTGACGATTGCATCGACGGGCAGAGTCGTGATGTCAGCGCGGATCGTTCGAAGTATGGCTGGCATTTGGATGCGGTCTAACGTATAGCTAACTGGCCTGCCGTTGGTGCTCCGGTTGAGCGACATCTTAAGCCGCATTGCGTGGCAAGGTTAGGAAGAAACTGACCCAGAGAGCAACAACAACCGCGAATCCGAACATGAAGATCGGGAACCGATGCATTACCTTGTTGTACGTGCAGTGGATGAGGGTGTGGGCTACACGCAAGGCAACAAAGAGCCAGGCGCCAAAGGCTAGCCAAACGGGCACATGCGATACCGCGAGGGCTACGGCGCACAGTGCATAGAAGAGGACAGGAACTTCAAATAGGTTCTTGAAGTTGTCGGCGGCCTGAACGTCCTGGAGTTTTGCGGCCATTTGCAGCGAAGTGCTCGCGGCTTGGGGATGGATTCGCTGTTGCTTCATTTCTCGAATGCGGACGGCCAGTAGCCTAAGGCCTACGAGAAACGTGAGCGTGACCATCGCAAGGCAACTGGAGATGAGTAAGGAGGCGTTTGTCATTCGGAGAACTTGGACGGTGGGTGGGTATGCGGCCTAACGTTGGAATTAAACCGCCACAGCGCTGATGCGCAAGCGAGAAGGCCCGTACCCTGCGGTCGGGTTGAATGACTTTTAGGCGGTTTCATGCCACACCTATTCTTTGATTACAACTTTGACGAAGCCTGCGGCAAGAGCCTCTGGATTTGCATTGGCGAATACTTGAGCGTAATCGGGGTTGTAGAATCGGAGCCACAGTTGACCAAGGCGGTTACCTTTGATCCTAGCATCAACCAAGCTAACGGGTTGATAGTAGGTGCGGCCTTTGCGGCTCCATTCTTGGACGTAGAAGTATGCGATTGTTAGCGCAACGGCAATGATGAGCGAACTATAAAAAAGATTGGCGGCCATTACTTTTGGCAATGTCTCTGCTGTGAGAACCAGTACAAGAAAAATGGCTGCTGCAACCATGCAAGCGATGAGGATTTTTGATAGGCAACCCTGACGTACTCGCTTTGCAGTACCTCGACACCTTTTGCAATAGGGAAAATATTCGGTAAGCGTTAGCTCTGAGCCAAACAAGAAGAAATAGCTCGTTTTTCTCAGCGGTGTTTCAACGAAATCAAGTTCGCCACGCGCTCCACAGTTACAACAAAACTCGGGAGGCGTTGTAAACGACAAATCAGCAGAAGTGTTTTTTGAGACGAGCATGTTTCCTCCGTGTTAAATAAATGTTGTACGAAGCCGCTACGCGGAGTGGAAACTCAATTGGTGAATTCGTAAGCTGTAGGCGCATGCGTCCATTGTGAAGCATGTTGCCCCTCAACTTATCTGGTGTTTTCCCCATGTTCACCTACCCCGGCGGGTTCGACCCGAGCGCTTTTCCTGAGCCTTTTGGCAGCAGGTACCGCACCCACTTGCAACACCTCAAGCGCAAGGGCCTGCAACCCAAGACCATTGACGCCTACGCCCGTGGCATCCGGCGCAGGGCGAGTACTTCGACCACCAAATCGACGATCTTTCTGCGGCGTGGAGTTCTTGCCCCGGGTGTTGCAACATGTG
>JBIPME010000407.1:0-2841 GCA_044369275.1 Rhodoferax sp. | reverse complement strand
TGCTGTGAGCAATGGTGGTTCAGTTGGCTTATGTGCTTTCGATGTGCTTTCGGTTTGCGCATGGCCATGCGTATGACGTTGAAATTGTGGATTACCACTGAGGAGCGATAGATGAATGCCCAAAACCCTGTCGATGGTTTGCCCGCCATCCACCCTGGTGAGTTCTTGCGCGAGACACTGGAAGACTTGGCCATGACCCAAGCTGCATTCGCCGACGCCATTGGGGTGTCTTGCATGGCTGCGAACAGGTCGCGGTGTCTCGCACCAAGCGGGTCAAGGCCTCACCGCCTTCAGCACACTCACACCTCTTCAAACCAACCGCTGCTGCAACGAAGCCTCCCCCAGCGGCCGCAGCCGCGCAAAGTCCAGCAGCTCCGCCAGCCGCGCCCCCTTACCCTGCCACTCGTACACAACAGCCTCCCCCAGCAGCACGTAATGCCAAGACGGACCGCCGCGTTGTTCTTCGGTCAGGTGGTTGATGCGTTCACACCAAGCCAGTGCGGCTTTGCGTTTGCGCTGCACGTTGGGGTGAATGGTTTGTTCCTGGCCTTTGGTTTCGACGAGGTACACCGCGCCTGCGGTGCGCACCAAAAAGTCGGGGCAATAGAAGGCGGGCAGGCCGTCGTCTTTGACGTAGCGCAGGCGGGCAAAGGTGTGGCGGTTTTCGCTGATTTTGCAAAACGCCAGCACTTGCGTGTCGGCCTGCGCCCAGTGGATGAAGGCACGCTCCAGGCCGCCGTTGCGGCTGGGCCAGCCCAGTCGGGTGTAGATGCATTTGGACACTTCCACCGAGGCGCTTTCGCGCACCATGAGCTTGGGCACTTCGCTCAGATGGCGGCGGTGCACTTCGGTCTGGCCGATGTTGTGCTTTTCTTCGGATGCGCACAGCGCCTCTGCAAACACTTTGGTGATGTGGTCCACCACGGGCTGCAACAGCAGCAAGCGCCAGTTTTCGCTCTCATCGTCATGGGCTAGGGGGTTGAAGCTGTCATTGAAAAGTTGGGTCCAGATGTAGTCGTCGATCCAGCCCGTCAGCTCGGCGGTGTTCACTTGCAGATAGGGCTTGGCCAGGTGTGTGGCGACTTTGTTGCCTTTGGGCAGGTCGGAGCTCAGCGCTTGGCTGATGCGCCGCGTCAGGCGCGAGAGGTAGTCGTTGTAGCCTCTCACGCTCATTACCGCGCCGTCCACCCGGTAGTCGCCAAACAGCGTGGCACTTTGCAGGTCTTGGGAGACAAAGGTATCTCCCTTGCCCAGCAGGCCTTGGAGCTGGTCCGCCGTCATGGCCGTGAAGGCGGGTAGCGTGGTCACGTCGATGGGGTTGTGGTCGCGCAGTTCGTCGGCTTCTTGCAGGATGAAGGGGATGCCGAAGTCAAAGGCTTCAAAGCCTGCGCGCAGTTCTGCCGCAATGATGTCGCCCGTGGCCGAGGTGCCGTCGCCGCCGTCGTCGCCTGTGGTGCCTGCCAAGCCTTCGTTGATCAACTTGTCATAGAAAGACTGAAACGCCGGGTGCTCGACGATGGACAGCACATCGAGCAAGCTACCCGGCTCTTTGCTGGCCTCGATCAGTTCGCGGTTTTCGCGTTTGATGTCGTTGTATTCCGCCTCGCGCCACATCAGGCGCAGGCCGCGCCCTATGGTTTGCTCCAGCAGAATCTGCGCTTGGCTGGAGCGCAGCGGCACGATGACGCAGATGTTGTTCACGTCAAAACCTTCGCGCAGCATCAGCACGCTGACGATCACACGCGGGGTGGCGTGGTGGTCCACGCTGAACAGGCGCTCGCGCACGGGGGCCCAGTCCTTTTCGCCCAGCTCGGCTTTTTTGCCCGAGTCGATGGTCATCACTTCGTCTTCGTTCAAGCCCTCTTGGTCGCTCAAGAACTTTGCTACCAGCGGTGTCACGGTGGTGTCTTCACAGACCACCAGCATTTTCGGGTGGCGCGGTTTTTCGGGTGAAAGATCGATGGCCGAAAAGTCTTTTTCGAGCTTGCGCAGTTTGGCCAGACCTGCGCGCAGCATGACGCACTGGCCTTCGCTCAGCGTGGGGTTGCCCGATTCGTCGCGCTCGGCCTTGAACTCCAGCGCCTCCAAAGGCATGGCGCCGATTTCCTTGCGGCGGTCCAGCACCAGCGACTTAACCAGCCCGGCACGCATGGCGCTTTTCAGGTCAAAGTCGGTGACGATGTGGGGGAAGTACACCTTGCGCTTGCTCTTGCCCGAGCCCACGTCGTTGTAAGGCGTGGCCGAAAAGTCCACCTGCACAAAACGGCGGCCTTTGCTCTGGGCGATGCGGCTCAGGCTCTTTTGCCATTCCACCTCTGTCGTTTCGCCTTCGCGCTTGAATTCGTGGATATGGTGGGCCTCGTCGTTGAACACCATCAGCTCGGGCAGCTGCGCCAAAAATTCCAGCACATTGCCGCGTGCGTAGCGGCGGTCCAGCACGTCCAGGCTGTTGCCCGTGGCGCGTCCGGGTGTCAGCGGCAGCACCCGGGCGACCACATCTTGCGGGTCCAGCGGTACGCCCAGAGCCCCCACGTCTTCATTGTCTTCAACGTCTTCGGGCACATCGCCACCTTCGGCCAAGAGATGCCAGTTGGTGATGGCGATCATGCCGTTGCCCGTGGCTTTGATGCCAATGTCGTTCTTGCTGCACACGTTGCCGCGCACAAAGGCAAACACCGCTTCGCGGTGCACCTCGGGGATGAAGAGGTCGGCAAACTTGGCCATGTCCGAGCTGGCGAAGTCACGCGATCCGTTGCCCCCTGCGACCAGCTTGCCGCAAAACGCATCGAGCAAACGCTCATACACAATCAGGCCCGGTGCCACCACCATGAACTGACGGGT
>JBIPME010000406.1:0-2856 GCA_044369275.1 Rhodoferax sp. | reverse complement strand
TGCCCTTGGCCAATGCCGCCAAGCGCTTGGCCACCGTCCCCGCCCAAGCGCCCCAAACCACCCCAGACCAAGGCACTTGGTTGCAGCGCTGGCTGCAATCGCTGCGCGACACCACCTATGGCTTGGTGCGCGTGAGTCGCATTGAAGCGCCCGAGGCGATTTTGCTCTCGCCGGAGCAGTCTTTTTTCTTGCGCGAAAACCTCAAACTCAAACTGCTCAACGCCCGAATGGCTTTGCTCTCGCGCCAAATTGCCGCCTCGCGCAGCGACTTGGCCGTCGCCAGCAGCGCGCTGGGGCGCTGGTTTGATGCCAGTGCACGCCCCACGGTGGCAGCGCAAGGGGCTTTGCAGCAAGTGCAAAGCCAAATGAAGTCGCTAGAAATTCCGCGCCTGGACGCCACCTTGGCAGCCCTGTCCACAGCCGCTGCGGGGCGCTAACGATGCGCAGCGCTGTATGGTTTGTCTTCTTGTTCGCCTTGGCTGCGGCAGCGGCCTTGTTTGCCACGCACAACGCGGGTACGGTCAGTGTGTTTTGGCAACCCTACCGGGTTGACATCTCCCTCAACCTGTTTTTGCTCGGTCTGCTGGCGGCGTTCTTGTTGCTGCATTGGCTCCTAAGCAGCTTGGCGTTTGTGCTGCGCATTCCGCAACAGGCCAAACGCTGGCGTTTGCAGCGCCAAGAGCGGGCCCTGTTGCAACATTGGTTGGAGGCTTTTTCCCACCTCATGGGCGGGCGCTTTGTGCGCGCTAGAAAAGCCGCAGAACTGGTCTTGGCCATAGAGGCATCGGTGGCGCGCAGCACCGAAAATTTGCCGTACCGGGCGCGGCTGCGCGCACTCGCACACCTGTTGGCCGCAGAAAGTGCCCATGCGTTGCAAGACCGCAGCGTCAGAGAAGACCACCTGCGCCAAGCCCTAGTCCAATCCGAGGCCTACCAAGCCCAAGAAATCCGCGAAGGCCTGCTGCTGCGTGCCACCCGCTGGGCCCTGGACAACAAAGACACCGCCGAAGCCGCCCTGTACCTGGACCAACTGCCCCAAGGCGTTTTGCGCAGAACGGCGACTTTGCGCCTGCGTTTTAAGCGCGCACGCATGGCAGGCGAGCCGCTGGAGGCGCTGGAGGTGCTGCGCTTACTCACCAAACACCGCGCTTTTTCGCAAGGCATAGGGCAAAGCCTTGCCCAAGGATTGGCGATGGAATACCTGTCGCAGTGCTACGACCCGGCGCAGTTGCAACGCGCATGGAACGCGCTCGACGCCAGTGAACGCGCCATGCCCGATGTGGCCATACGGGCTGGCGAGCGCGCCTTGGCATTGGGCGCCGAGGTGGCGCTGTCGCGGCAATGGGTGCTGCCCATCTGGGAAGCCATGGTCTTGCAGCCCGACAGCCTGGGCACGGGCCAACGCATTCGCTTGGTGCGCTTGTTAGAAAAAAGCTTTATGACGCCAGCCCATGCCGACCAGCCCCCGCACGAACAAGACAGCGCTTGGCTTGTCCGCATCGAGCAAGCCCAACGCAACAACCCACGCGATGCCGAGTTGCAATACCTGGCCGGCATGATGTGCAAGCACCTAGGCCTGTGGGGCAAAGCCCAAGTGCTGTTGCGCCAATCACAGTCCCTGCTGCAAGACGCCTCCCTCAAGCGCGACGCTTGGTACGCACTGGCCCAGTTAGCCGAAGAGCGCCAAGACCCCGCTGCGGCCGCTTTGGCCTATGCCCAAGCTTTGAAGGAGGCTAGGCGGGTGTGAGTGAATGGACGTAACTGGTTGGAAGTAACTGGTGTTACTGAAGTGGATCCCGAATTTGGGACAGCTGTTTAAGTGAGACACTGTCCAAAGAAATGGGTTATCGATACTCGGCAATACTCAATGCTTTTTCATGTATTCGACCGTAGTGCCATAGCAATTTGTGTTGTGAACCCATGCTCCTAAATTGCCTACATAGTAGGTGTGGAAATCTTCCACTTCAAAGTTATAGACTTTGCAGCGATACAGCCACTTCTCATCCAACCCCCAATCACTTAGACGGTCAACAAAAGCATCATCATCACGATAGTCAGGGTGAAACTCAAACCCTCGAATTGAAACGTCCTGACCATCTTTGATCGAGATTAGGCGTCCTTGCTCGTCATCTGCATGCGCCTCCCAAGCTACATCGGGTTGTTCAGTCTTCCAAAGACGATCCATACTACTTGACGTTACTCTTGCCTGTTCGCCCGTTATGAGTTCGATTAGTGCACCCGGGAAGAGCTCGTCTGCACGAGTCCAGCCGATTTTGAGATGATCCAAAAATTCTTCTGGATATCCGGATTTATCTATCTCCGGCACCCAAAAAGGATGGTTGCCCGTGACTATTAAGACATCATGCTGCCATCCACCAAAACGATCATTCAGCCATTCACCACTTTTGCGCCAAGAATATTTAATACGGATAACAGCCTTATCCTCAAAACTAAACGTCCTGACCACCCGCTTATAAGCCTGCTCCCCCTTGTCCTCCGGTTGTGACAAGACCCAATCCCCCACCTGGATTTGCTCAATCGGCTTCAAGCCGTCTTTGGTGTGAACCAAGGTACCAGCCGCAAAGCAGGCGCCCTCCTCCATGATCGTGCGAGGCAAGACTAGAAGTTTGCACACCATATCCTTCGCTTTTCAATGACTTTCTTGTACAGAGCGTCACCCGAGAACTCCTTGCCCAAAGTTTGCAGCAATTCATTGAAATTGCGAATCGGGTTCGTCATCATCAATTGCGCTGCTGCATTGGCATCTTCCATCGCGTTACGCGCAGCCAGCACAATGTCATTGGCAATGCGCACCGCTTGAGCCGCTTGCTCACGAAGCGTGGCTTTCAAATTGAC
>JBIPME010000405.1:0-2857 GCA_044369275.1 Rhodoferax sp. | reverse complement strand
GGCTGCCCGGCGACCAGAGTTGGGTGAGAGCCAGTCCGGCGAGTACCTCGGCGTAGCCTTGAATCAAGGTGCCCGCCAGGGTGACGGGGGCGGTGGCCCCCATCATCATGTACGAGCTCACCATGCTGGCTTGTTGGCGCAAGGCCACGGTGCGCAGGCATTGCAAGGGGTTGGACTTGTAGGTCAGTGGGGGGCTGGCGTTGAGCAAGTGCAGGGTGTCGCAGCTGCCGGGTTGGCTGGCGCGCCCTACGGCCAGTGTGGCCATGTCCATGACCTGTGTGCACGCTTGGGGCGAGGCAATGCTGCCCATGAGGGGTTTGTCCGAGCCCTTTAAATGCGCCCATGCCATGGCCATGGGGCGTTGAATTTCGGGTACATCGTGCGGCACGCACAGCATGTGCCCCGTGTTGCCCAAAGCCGGTGCCGCATGCGCCATGGCCACGAGTTGGTGGTAAATCTGCAGTGATCCGGGGCGGCGTTCGCCATGGTGCAGCCGCACGTCGGGCGGGCCGTAGACGGGGGCAAATACCCTAGGGGCACAGGCCCCAATGCGCTGGTCGCGTGCGGGGTTGCGCGCCCTGAGCGTAAAGCTTGGCGGTGCGCTGGCGCGTACCGTTTGGCGTAACCAAGCTCCGTCTAAAAAAACCCGCTCGCCCTCGACGCGTGCGCCGTGGGCACGCCAGAGGTCTAAGGTGGGCGCATCCCCTTCAAACAGCACACCCACTTGGTCCAAGATTTGGTCAGCGCCGTCTTCGATGGTTTGCAAGACCTGGGCATCTACGTTCCATTGCGCAGCTTTGGGCAGCAGGGTGGCTGGGGTGACCAGCGTGGGCAGTGCAGACAAGGTGTGTTCAGAGCTTGGCATGGGTTGCGCTTTCAGGAAAGAGGGGGTGCACTGCGCACTGTACGTGTTAATGTTGGCGCGGGTTACGCTGCGCACCGGTTAGCGTGTGCGCCGATTCACGTTTTCGATGGTTAACGCTTTCGCTGGTGTGCCCCTTTGGGTTGCAAAGCGCGTGCAATGGTGTGGCGGCCTACGCTGGGTTTGGGGCACTGGCCTTTGGGGAGTTCAAACCACTGGCGTACATCGGTTTCCAGGCCCAGGCCGTGCATGTAGTTGTAGATGGCTTTGCGCAGGCCGTGGCCGAGTTGGGCGTGGTCTACGCCGGTGGGGTCGGTAAAGCCGATGTCGTTTTGGGCAAAGGTGACGGGGGGCTGTGGCAGGAGTTCAATGCCGTAGGCCGCCGGGTCTTTGCCGACGGGGGAGTGCACGGTGCAGGCAAAGCGGTGGAAGAAGCCGCTTTGGATGCAGCCGTTCTCGAACAGTTGGCGCACGTACTCCAGCGCATCGACCGTGTCTTGCAAGGTTTGGCTTGGAAAGCCGTACATCAGGTAGGCGTGCACCAAGATGCCCGCCTGTGCAAAGCCTTTGGTCACGCACGCCACTTGCTCCACGCGCACGCCTTTTTTCATGCGTTCGAGCAGGCGGTCTGAGGCCACTTCCAAGCCGCCGCTGATGGCAATGCAGCCGCTTTGGGCCAGCAGTTCGGCCAGTTCGGGGGTGAAGGTTTTTTCAAAGCGGATGTTGCCCCACCAAGAGATGTGCAGATTGCGGCGCAGCAGTTCTTGGGCGAGTGCTTTGAGCGCTTTGGGCGGGGCGGCTTCATCGACGAAGTGAAAGCCGGTTTGCCCGGTTTCTTGCACGATGCGTTCGATGCGGTCGACCAAGGTGCTGGCCGAGGCGGTTTCGTAGCGGCTGATGTAGTCCAGGCTGACGTCGCAAAAGCTGCATTTTTTCCAGTAGCAGCCGTGGGCCACGGTGAGTTTGTTCCAGCGGCCATCGCTCCACAGGCGGTGCATGGGGTTGAGCATGTCGAGCAGGCTGAGGTACTGGTGCAGTGGCAGGCCGTCCCAGGTGGGGGTGCCCACGTCTTCAAAGGCAACGTCGGGCTCTTGCCAGTTGGTGTATTGGACCAAGCCTTGGTCGTTGCGGCTAAAGCAGCGCACCAGGCGCTGGCGCGAGCGTTGGCCCTGCAAGTGTTCTATCAGGCACAGCAGCGGGCGTTCGCCTGCGTCCAGGGTGATGTAGTCAACGTAGTCGAACACGCGTGGCTCTTGCAGCGCGCGCAGTTCGGTGTTGACGTAGCCGCCGCCCATGGCAATCACGGTGTGGGGGGCGTGTGCTTTGATGGTTTGGGCGATGCGCAGGGCCGCATACATGGCCCCGGGAAACGGCACGGAGAGCAGCACCAAATCGGGCTGGTGCTGCGCTAGCGTGGCCAAGGTGAGTTCTTCTAACACCGTGTCCACCAAAGTTTTGGGCGCTGCCAATGCGTGGGCCAAAGGGTCGAAGCTGGCTTGGCTGCTGGCCAAGGATTCGGCATAGCGGACAAAGGCAAAGCGTGCATCCACGCCATCGCGCAGCACGTCGGCCAGGTCGTTTAAATACAGGGTGGCAAGGTGGCGGGCACGGTCTTGCAGCCCCAAAGCGCCAAAGGCCCAGCCCAGGGGGTCGGCGCTGTCGTCGTCGGCATAGGCGCTGAGCGTGGCAAAGCGCGGCCCCTCGGGTAAGAAGCCGCGCCCGGCAATGCGGTGGGCCAAGGTGGCATCGCGCCCTTGTAGGAACGCAATCGTGGGGCCAATGGTGCTGCGGTACTGGGCAAATTGCTCGGTAAAGGCCTGCACGCTGGGCCCGCAATCGCCCTGCACCTGTGCGCAGGCCAGCACCCGGTCTAGGCCTTCGGGCGTGAACAAGGCCAGCACCAGCGCCAATGCCAAATCGGCCTGCGCACACGCCACCCCTTGGGAGCGCAAAAAGCCGGTGATGTAGGCGGTGGAGGGGTAGGGCGTATTGAGC
>JBIPME010000404.1:0-2864 GCA_044369275.1 Rhodoferax sp. | reverse complement strand
GCGCAGTTGTTGGCTTGGAGTGCCCAAGCTGGACGCAGCCCCAATGTGGCGCAAGGGGAGCGCTTTTTTAATGCCCAGCATGGGCGTGCGTGGAGTTGTGCTTCTTGCCATAACGCGCTGCCCACGGGCGAGGGCAAACACGCCAATACCAACAAGGCGATTGCCGCCTTGGCCCCGGCGTTTAACCCCCAGCGCTTCACGGACCCTGCCAAAAGTGAAAAGTGGTTTCGCCGCAATTGCAATGACGTTTTGGGCCGCGAATGTACTGCCGCCGAAAAAGCCGATATGGTGGCTTGGCTTATCAGTTTGAAGCCTTGAGGGAGGTTCTGATGAAAAAACTGTGGTTTTCTTTTGGGGTGATTGCTTTACTGGCTGCAGTCAGTGCGCGGGCGGACAGCATGCAGCGCGTGACGCTGTTGCCCAAGTACCAGCAGGAGTGCGCGGCTTGCCACATCGCGTACCCGCCGGGCATGTTGCCTGCGGCTTCTTGGATGCGGATGTTGGGCGCGTTGGACCAGCATTACGGCACCAATGCCACCTTGGACGCTGCCAGCGTGCGTGAAATTGGGGTTTGGTTGCAAAGCCATGCGGGCACATACAAACGCGTGTCCGAGGAGCCGCCGCAGGACCGCATTACCCGTTCGCAATGGTTTGTGCGCAAACACCACGAGGTGGACCCGCAGATTTGGAAGCAAGCCGCCGTTAAAAGCGCAGCCAACTGCGTGGCCTGCCATAGCGCGGCTGAAAAGGGCAGTTTTAGGGAGTCGGAAATTCAATTCCCCAAAGGCTTGGATGCGCGTTTTCGCCGCAACTGGTCTGACTAATGCGGTGCCACATGGCCCTCCCAACGGGTTAACAAATAACAACCAACCAACAACCAACAAATAACAAATAACCACCAACAAGCAACGCGCTTCAAGGACTTGCAATGAACCACTCCCCACCTTTGGCGGCTGCCGCAGTCACGCCCCATGCCGCTGCAACCAGCGCCGCGCCCCAGCAGGCCATGCCCCTGCGCACAAGCCGCATTGTGGATGCGCCCATTCGGCTGTTCCATGCGCTGTTTGCGCTGAGTTTTTTGGGCGCTTATTTGACGGCTGAGGGCGAATCCATGCGCTTGTTGCATGTAACGCTGGGCTACACCATGGTGGGCTTGCTGGGTTTTCGGCTGGTGTATGGCTGCATTGGGCCGCGCCATGTGCGTTTGTCTTTGCTGTGGCGCAAGCTCGGCACGGCGGCGGTGTGGTGGGATTCGGTGCGCCAAGCGGCGCAGGGTGTTCCAGCTGTGTCGGTGAATTGGCGCCAAGGCCTCAACTTTGTGTTGGCCTTGGCGGTGGTGGTTTTGCTGTTGTTGGTGGTGCCTGTGGCGGGCTCGGGCTATGCGAGCTACAACGACTGGGGGGACGCTTGGGCTGAGGTGCACGATGGGGTGGGCAATGCCTTGCTCTGCGTGGTGCTGGCGCATACGGGTGTGGTTGTGGTGGTGAGTGTGCTGCGCCGTAAAAATCTGGCGATGCAGATGGTTCATGGCCGTAGCGGGCAGTTTGGTCCCGACTTGGTGCGGCGCAACCACGCTGGGTTGGCTGCGTTGGTGTTGGTGGCGGTGTTGGCGTATTGGGCTTGGATGTGGCAACAATCGCCCACGGGGTTGGTTTCTGCCCAAGCGCTGAGCGATTTGCTGACGCATTACGAACACGGTGGCGATGATTGAGCCAGCGCAGCACCCGTGCACAATGCAGCATGCCGCCAACGCCAACGCCAACGCCAACGCCAACGCCAACGCCAACGCCAACGCCAACGCCAACGCCAACGCCAAGGTTTGTAGGCCCCTGTTTGGTAGCGATTGGAATCACTGACCATGCGCATCTTGCTTGCTGAAGACGACCCCATGCTGGGCGATGGCTTGCGCGCGGGTTTGCGCCAGCTTGGTTTTCAAGTGGATTGGGTGCGAGACGGCCTGGCTGCGCAGCGCGAACTGTGCGCTGTGGACTATGCCGCCGCGGTTTTGGACTGGGGGCTGCCCGGCCAAGACGGCTTGGCCGTTTTGCAAGCACTGCGCGCTGCGCGCTACGCCACTCCGGTGCTGGTGCTGACTGCGCGCGATGCGGTGCCCGACCGCATTCGGGGGTTGGATGCTGGCGCGGACGACTATGTTCTCAAACCCGTGGATTTGCACGAATTGGCAGCGCGTTTGCGTTCGTTGGTGCGGCGTTCCCATGGCCTGGCGCAAGAGGTGCTGCAGGCGGGCGGTCTGCGTTTGGAGCCTGCCGCCCGCCAGGCGCATTGGTTGGGTGCGGCGGTAACGCTTTCCACCCGGGAGTTCGATTTGCTGCATACCTTGGTGCGCAACGCTGGGCGCGTGCTCTCGCGTGAGCAGTTAGAGCAGCAAATGTACAGCTGGGGTTTGGAGGTGGAGAGCAACACCATTGAGGTGCACATTCACCACCTGCGGCGCAAGTTGCAGGCCGATGTGATTCAAACCGTGCGCGGTGTGGGCTACATGTTCAATCCCAAGGCAGGTTTGTGAGCTTGCCCCAACTGCACTCCATGCAGTTGCGTTTGCTGGCCTATTTGTCAGCGGGCGTGGCGCTGGTGTGGTTGGCGGCAGCGGTTTGGACTTGGGTGGACGCCCGCCACGAAGTCGATGAGTTGCTCGACAGCCATTTGGTCCAGGCTGCGGCCTTGCTGGTGGTGCAGCAAAGTCATATTGAAGATGACGGTGAAGGTAAGGCTGAGGGTGAGGGTGAGGGTGACGAATATGAAAGTGACGTGCCCGTGCTGCACAAGTACGCGCCGCGTGTGGCATTTCAGGTTTTTTACCAAGGGGCTCTGGTGAGCCGTTCGGGCAATGCCGACACCCAGCC
>JBIPME010000403.1:0-2867 GCA_044369275.1 Rhodoferax sp. | reverse complement strand
CCGTGGCCCCGGGCTTTGGCATTGCCATCATCTTGCGCTACGTGCTGGAGTTCTGCACCACGGTGGAAGAAGCCATTAAAGTGCTGCTGCGCGTGCCCGCGCACATGGCCTACAACGTCACCTTGGTAGACGCCTATGGCCAAGTCCGCACGGTGGAACTCAGCCCCTTTACCGAGCCCAAGGTAAGCGCCAAACCCTTGGCGGTGAACCACCAGGGTGACTTTGAAATGACCAACTACGCCATGTTCTCGCACTCCTACGAGCGCCAGCAAAACATCCTCAACAAGCTTTACGATCCGCTGAGCAGCCTAGAGTCCTTTGTGAACGCGTTTGAATACAGCCCGCTGTTTTCCAACAACTACGCGCAAGGCTTCGGCACGCTGTACACCGCCATTTACAACCCCCAACTCCGGGCCATGGAATACCGTTGGCCGCAACACATCCGCATGTACCAATCTTTTGCCTACTTTGAAGAATACGACGTATGGGTCGATCTCGCATGAACGACGCCACCACCCTCGCCCGGCGCTTTTTGCGCGAAATGGCCACCGACATCGCGCTGGGCTACGCTTGGATTTCCTTGGTTCCGTCTTGGCGGGCCGGTGTTTTGCTGGCCGCACTCACCTGGCTGCAACCCAGCGTAGGGGCTGTGGGCCTGCTGGCCGCCCTGTGCGCCTGGGGTGCGGCCTACTTGGCCGGTGCCGGGCCACAAGAGCGCCCGGTCAGCGTATTCAATGGCCTGCTCAGTGGCCTGTTTGTGGCCAACCTGTGGGTCTCTGGGGTGGGCGTGATCGCGTTGGCCATTTTGGGCGGCATTTTTGCCGGCTGGCTCAGCGTGGTGCTGGGGCGCCTGAGCTGGACGCTCATTCGCCTGCCCGTGCTCAGCCTGCCCTTTGCCCTGGTGGGCATGCTCATTGGGGCCACGGGTGCGAGCCTGTCCACCCTCAAACTCAACCCCTACGTTGCCTCCACCGCGGTGTTCGACGGCAACATAGACCACTTTCTCAACGCCTTTGGCAGCCTCTACTTCATGGGCAACCCCATCGTCGGGGCTTTGATTATTTGCGTGCTGCTGGCCTTCTCGCGCTACTACCTCTTGCTGGCCATTTTGGGCTACGGCACCGCCGTGCTGTGCATGCAATTGCTGGGGGCCGTGCCTGAGCACTTGGCTGCCACGGGCTGGCGCAGCAATGCGATTTTGGCGGCCCTTTTGGTGGGCGGGCTGTTCGCCACCCCCTCCAAAGTCACCGCCGCGCTGGCGCTGCTGGCAGCGGTGTTTGCCGCTTGGCTGTCGCTGAGTTTGGGGCGTATTTTCCAGTACGCACAAATCAGCGCGTTCTCCATGCCGTTCGTGATTGGGGCTTGGCTGGTGCTGTACGCCGCAGTCCACAACACCCGCATTGCCGCACGCTTTAACGTCCACCAACCCGACTTTCCCGAGCGCTCCTACGAACGCAGCCAAATCACCCAGGCACGCATTGGCGAGACCGGCAGCATTCCCCTGGCCCTGCCGTTTCGCGGCACCTGGACCGTCTCCCAAGGCTTCTCTGGAGCGCACACCCACCGCGGGCTGTGGCGCCATGCGCTGGACTTTATCGTCGTCAAAGCAGGCAAAAGCTACACCAACCGGGGCAGCACCCTGGAAGACTTTTACTGCTACAACCTGCCCGTGCTCTGCCCTGCGTATGGACAGGTTTGGAGCGTGGTGGACCACATTGCAGACAATGCGCCCGGCACCGTCAACGTGGTCGACAACTGGGGCAACTACGTCATCGTGCGCCTGGCCAATGGACAGTTCGTCTTGGTGGCGCACCTCAAGCCCCATTCCATCGTGGTGCACGCGGGCAGCTGGGTCAAACCCGGTGACCTGCTGGGCCACTGCGGCAACTCAGGCCGCTCGCCGCAGCCCCATATTCACATGCACCTGCAAACCCGCGCCGAGCCGGGCTCGCCCACGGCACCCTTTCATCTGGCCAGCGTCATGCTCACCCCAGCCGATGGCCAAACACGCTACGAACTGGCCATCGTGCCGCCCGAAAACACCCAACTCAGCCCCGCCATTGAAGGCGATGCCCGCCCGCTCTACCTGTTTGCAGGGCGCGGACTGCGCTACACCGTCGCCCGCAACGGCCACGCCAGCCAGGAATGGTCCATCCACTGCGAAATCGACGCCCTGGGCTGCACCCAAATCGTCTCCAGCCACGGCGGCCGTTGTAGCGCCGAATCCACTTGGGCGGTATTTTCTTGCTATGAACGCGATGCGGTGGCCGACCCCTTTTTAGACCTGTGGCTACTGGGCTGCGGCTACACCCCCGCCTCCACCCAAGTCACCCAATGGGACGACCACTGCGTGCCCGCCCGCATGCTGCCCAACACCGGCGCGCGCTGGCTTGCCAACTTGGCCTGGCCCATGGCGGCTTTCGCCCAAAGCCACTACCAACGCCAATGGGACACCCAAGCCCAAGGCTGGCGCCAACAAGCGCAACACCGCCAAAACCTCAGCGGCCTGTCCACCCAAGTCCATGCCCTGCTCATGCCCCAACTCGGCTGCGCCGCACTCAGCGCCACCGTGGGCAAAGAACACTACATCTTCCAAGCCACCAACGCCTTCCAACGCGCCGACCTCGGCATCCCCGGCTGGGACGTGAAACTGCACATCAACACCAACGCCATGCCCCACGCCGGCTAATCCGGCCAATCAGCCCTCCCGCCGCAGTAGCACAGCATTCACCGCTACCGCTGCAACTGCAACTGCAACTGCAAAGCGTTACAGAGGGGCCGCTTCCAGCCTGCGCGCAGGCACATCGCCCCGCGCAGGGTGTGCCTGCAAAAGCGCTGCCTCTGCTGCGTCCGCTGCGTTTTTGCAA
>JBIPME010000402.1:0-2871 GCA_044369275.1 Rhodoferax sp. | reverse complement strand
CTTGCCATTTTCGTAGTGCCCCATGTGGGTGGCGGCAATCACCACATCGGCTTTTTGGCGCAGCTCAGGCAGCACCCGCGCAGCCTCGGCGGCCGCGTTGCGGAACTCGATGTTTTTCACCGTCTCTGGCAGCACCATTTTGGCGGTGTCCTCGGTGGTTAGCCCCATCACGCCGATGCGCAGGCCGTCGATGTTAAAGACGGTGTAGGGCGCAAACATGCGCTGGCCGTTTTCGTAAATATTGGCCGCCAGCATGGGGAAATTGGCCAGTTTGCGCTGCATGGCCAACACCGACAAGGGCTTGTCAAACTCGTGGTTGCCCACCGCCATGGCATCAAAGCCGAGCAGGTTCATGCCTTTGAAATCGGGCACCGCATCTTGCAAATCGCTCTCGGGCACGCCGGTGTTAATGTCGCCACCCGACAGCAGCAGGGTGTGGCCACCGTTGGCAGTTACTTCGCGGCGCACCGCATCGACCACGGTTTTTTGCGCCGCCATGCCGTACTCGCCATCGCTGTTGTGCCAAAACCGACCATGGTGGTCATTGGTGTGTAACACCGTAATGCGGTAGGTCTTGTCTTGCGCTGGCCCCTGGGCGGGGCCCCAGGCACAGGCGCACAGGGCCGAGGCGATGAGTAAGGTGGCAGCATGGCGTGTGAAGAGTTGCATCGTTAAACCTTGGGTTGCAAAAAACAGGGGGCTTAGGGCGGACAGTTTAAGCGCTGGCGTTGAAACAAGGTGCAAACTGCGGGCTGCTTGGGCATGGTCCTGAAATCCACCAGCAATTGCATGCGAAAATGCGCGGTTGGCAACTTGAGTTGCTTAAGGCCCAGAGGTGCTTAGGCGCTTAGGCCCACTTGCTACCGCAATCCAAAATAATCTTATTCAATACCCTCCAAGCTAGGAACCGCAAAATGGAAGCAGAACGCATCAACCTCATTGGCACCACACTCACCGACCTGGGTGCGCGCACCCAAGAGCTTCGGGGGTATCTTTGACTACGATGCCAAAGCCGAGCGCCTGCGCACCGTCAACGCCTCGCTAGAAGACCCCAGCGTTTGGAACGATCCCAAACGCGCCCAAGAACTGGGCAAAGAGAAAAAATTGCTCGATGGCATTGTGGTCACCTTAAACGACCTGACCCGCGAAATTGCCGACAACATCGAACTCTTTGACATGAGCAAAGAAGACGGCGACCAAGCCGGCTTGCAAACGATTGAAGGCGAAACCGCCAAACTCGCTGAAATTATCCAAGGGCTGGAATTTCGCCGCATGTTCAACAACCCGGCCGACCCCTTGCCCGCCTTTTTGGACATCCAAGCCGGCGCGGGCGGCACCGAAGCCTGCGACTGGGCCAGCATGCTGCTGCGCCAATACCTGCGTTACGCCGAGCGCAAAGGCTTCACCGCCACCGTGCAAGACCTCTCCGACGGCGACACCGCAGGCATCAAAAGCGCCACCATCAAAGTCGAGGGCGAATACGCTTTTGGCCTCTTGCGCACGGAAACCGGCGTACACCGCCTGGTGCGCAAATCGCCGTTTGACAGCTCGGGCGGACGCCACACCAGCTTTGCCAGCGTCTTTGTTTACCCCGAAATCGACGACTCCATTGAAATCGACATCAACCCCGCCGACGTGCGCACCGACACCTTTCGCGCCAGCGGCGCAGGCGGCCAGCACATCAACAAAACCGACTCCGCCGTGCGCCTGACCCACATGCCCACAGGCATCGTCGTCCAATGCCAAGATGGCCGCAGCCAACACAGCAACCGCGACGTGGCATGGAAACGCCTGCGCAGCCGCCTGTACGATTTTGAGATGCGCAAACGCATGGAAGAGCAACAAAAACTCGAAGACACCAAAACCGACGTAGGCTGGGGCCACCAAATCCGCAGCTACGTGCTTGACAACAGCCGCATCAAAGACCTGCGCACCAACGTCGAAGTCAGCGCCACGCAAAAAGTGCTGGACGGCGATTTGGACGTGTTCATTGAAGCCTCGCTCAAACAAGGCGTGTAAAGCCAAGACGCACCGCCCAGCTTTTAGTTGCCAAATATGAAAACCAGCACCCCAACCACCCCAGCGCATACAACTCCCTTGCTTGTGTTGTTGGAACGCTTTTTAAACAAGCGTAGGCTTTTTAGCCGTGCTTTTTTGTCTGCTCTGAGCGTGCTTTTAATGCCTGGTGTCGCTGATGCAGCGATGGGGCCGGGTGGGGTGGCGGCTGATGCCATGTCATTTCTTGCCAAAGTTATTTTCGGGGTGGTGGTTGTGGTTTTTATTACATTGCTTGTGTTGATTTCAGAGAAATAAGCATTTTTAAATTGAAAACTTCATCTTCAATGCATCCAAAATAATTTCTTTTTTCACCTCCCATGACCCCATCCCAATGCCTCAAGTCCAGCAAACCCACCAACAACTCAATAATGGTGCAGCGGAGCGCCCCTCAAAGCGGCGGTGCGATGCGTTGTGACAGCGTTGGCTTCTAGCGCTTCCACCCACTGGAGTGTGATCTTGCCATGCTGAAACCACCGCAACCACCGCAACCATTACCCTCAACACTTTTACCCCACCCCCCATGCCCGAACCCCTACACGCACTGATTTTTGACATGGATGGCACCATGATTGACTCCATGCCGACCCACCAACGCAGTTGGGTGGCGTTTGCGCAGCGCAAGGGATTGGATGTGGACATTGCGGACTTGATGCGCCGCACCACCGGGCGCACGGGGGTGGAGTGCATGCGCGATTTTTTTGGGCAGCCGGAAATGGATGTGGCGCAGGCCCTGGCCTATGTGCATGAAAAAGAGGCGGTGTACCGCGAGATGTATGCGCCCATTTTTGCCGAGGTGGCGGACTTTACCGCGTT
>JBIPME010000041.1:0-9220 GCA_044369275.1 Rhodoferax sp. | reverse complement strand
GCCCGCACGTCCAGCCACGTTGGCAACGTCTGCAAAGTGGGTTTTCAGTCCCACGGCGTAGTCTTCGTCCAAAGGCATGCGCCAGCAAAGGTCTTGCGCGGTTTCTCCGGCTTGCAGCAAAGCTTGTGCCAGTGAGTCTGAGGTCGAGAAAAGTCCGCTGCGCACCGCGCCCAATGCGATGACGCAGGCGCCTGTCAGGGTGGCAATGTCGACGACGGCGCAGGGTTTGAAGCGTTCGGCGTAGGTCAGGGCATCGCATAAGACCAGACGCCCTTCGGCATCGGTGTTGAGCACTTCAATGGTTTGTCCGCTCATGCTGGTGACGACGTCGCCCGGTTTCACAGCGCGGCCATTGAGCAAGTTTTCGCAGGCAGGTATTAAGCCTACAACGTTGATCGCGGGTTTGAGCAAGCTTAAGGTTTTGAATGTGCCCAAGACGCTGGCAGCGCCGGACATATCAAACTTCATTTCGTCCATTTCCGCTGCGGGTTTGATGGAGATGCCGCCGCTGTCAAAGGTAATGCCTTTGCCAACGAGCACGATGGGGGCTTCGGATTTGGCGGCACCGTTGTAGTGCATGACGATAAAGCGCAGCGGTTGTGCCGACCCTTGGGCAACGGCCATGAAGGAGCCCATGCCCAGTTTGGCGACTTCTTTGGGGCCTAGCACTTCGCAGCTGGTTTTGGGGCCGCTGGTCAAGTCTTGCGCGGCTTTGGCCAAGTGGGTAGGCGTGGCGTAGTTGGCGGGCCGGTTGGCCCATTCTTTGGCGACTTCGATGCCTTGCACAATGGCAACCGCATGTTCAAAGGTGGTTTGCACTTCAGAGGCGTTGGTCACTGCCAGGCTGATTTTTTGCAGTGTTCGGCCTTCGGGTTTGGATTTGGTGGTCACAAATACATAGCTGGCATCGGCCGCCGCGTGGACAGCGGCGCGTACGGCATCTTCTTTGGCCGGTGCGGCAAAGCAGACCATGAGTTTTTTCGGGGCGGCGCTCTTGAGTCCTGTGAGTGCGTTGATAATGGCGCTGCGTACATGCTTGGCGCTGCCGTCGCCCACGCCGGCTAGCACAACGCGCGTGGCGCTGGTTTGTTCGGGGCGGTACAGGACGAGTGTTTGGCTGGGTTGGACGCTCAGGTCGTTGGCCTTGATGGCTTGCGCGATTTGCTGCGAAAGCGCATCTTTGCCCGCTTTGAAGGTGTCGCTGATTAATACGAGCAAGGCATCATTTTTTTGCCCCGCAGCGCTGGCCAAGCCAATAGGTTTGAGTTCAAAGTTCATAATTGGTTTTTTCCTTAAGTGCCATGTTATTCCATTCCTCAGTTCGCAAAGAGTTAGCCCGCAGTTTTGGCGTGACCCTGGTGGTGTTGATTACCGTGGTGATGACCATGACGTTAATCCGCACCGTAGGGGAGGCCTCGCGTGGGACGTTCAATCCTACGGATGTCATGATTATTATGGGCTACACCGTTTTATCGGACACTCCCACTATTTTGTCAATGAGCTTGTTTATCGCGGTGCTGAGTGTGTTGACCCGTATGTTCAAAGACAGTGAGATGGTGATTTGGTTTGGCTGCGGCCAAGGTTTGGCGACTTTGTTAAAGCCGATCTTGCGTTTTGCCTGGCCTATTTTGATGGTCATTGTGATGCTGGCCACCGTGGTTTTGCCTTGGGCTTTTGGTCGGATTGAAGATTTGCGGGACCAATTTGAAAAGCGCAGCGATTTGGCCCGGGTCGAGCCCGGTAAGTTTCAAGAATCAAGCAAGGGCGACCGGGTTTTTTTTATTGAGCAAAACTCTGCGAACAAGCAAGTCGGAAACAACGTATTCATCGCCACCCAAGAGCTGGGTAAAGAAACAATTACTTCGGCGCAAACTGGGTATATTGAGACCATTGGGTCGGACCGGTTTTTGATTCTCGAAAATGGCCAACGTTTAGAAAAAAACACCGAAAAATCCGATATAACTTTAAGTGTCTTTAAGCGCTACGGTGTCAAATTAGGCACCGATGCGGTCTCGGTCCGAAGCTATGTGCCCACCAGCTCCGTCAGTACCCAAGCCTTGGTACGAGAGCCTAAGCCGGATTTTTTGGCCGAACTCTCTTGGCGCATTGGTTTGCCGCTGGCGGCGTTGAATTTTTTGATTATTGGGGTCGCCGCAGCTGGCATGAACCCGCGGGTGGGGCGCGTGGCCAACTTGGGTTTTGCTTTTTTGGCTTTTGTGGTCTATTTCAATTTTTTACTGTTGGGCAAAGGCTGGATTACTTCTGGGAAAATTCCGTTTTCTGTCTTTCTCTGTGGGCTGCATGGCGGTGCCTTTATGATCGGCACCCTTTGGCTGCTCAAACGCCATAACAACTGGTCTTTACACGTGAACTTTCAACGCAAAGCGCGGCAGCGGCGCGAACGGCAAGCATGAAAACGATCCGCCGACTTTTATATGGTGAAGTGGTTGTCGCCGTGGTGCTGGTGACACTGGGCTTTGTTACCTTGTTTTCATTTTTCGACTTGGTAGAAGAGCTCCAAGCCGTCACACGCATGCAAGCAGCGGGCTACCGCATTCCGCAAGCCTTGCTTTACATCGTTTTAATGGTGCCCAGCCATATCTACGAATTGCTGCCGATTACGGTGCTGATTGGCACTATTTTTGTCATGGCGCGGCTGGCGCAAAGCTCTGAATTCACCATCCTGCGTACCAGTGGCTTGGGGCCGTGGCGTGCATTGCGGACATTGCTTATCTTGGGTTTGGGCTTTGTGCTGTGCACCTTTGCCATTGGTGATTACCTTGCGCCCTGGGCTGACAAAACTGCGCAGCAACTCAAGGCCCAATTCCAAGGCCAAGTCAGCCTGGGCAAAACGGGCGCTTGGCTTAAAGAAAAACAAGCCTACAGCAGTTACGCTGTGAATGTGGGGGCAGTCGCCAAAACGGGCATGCAAGATATTCGAATTTTTGAGTTCGATAACCAAGGCCATATTGTCTCTTTGGTGGAAGGTAAAACTGCGCGCTTTGGTGAGCATGACGATTGGTTCATAGAGCCCGCCAAACGCACTGAGTTTGTTAATACGGACTCCCTGACGGGCAAAGTTGAACATATCGTTTCGGACAGCTACCGTTGGCCCACCAGCATCACGGCGGAGATGGTCAGTGCCGCCGTATTGCGCCCCGAGCGCATGGGGACCTTGGAGCTTTTCCAATACATGCGCCACCTGACCAGCAACGGCCAATCGGCGCAAAAATACGAAATTCAGTTTTGGAAAAAAGTGTTTTACCCTTTGAGCTGCTTGGTCATGGTGGTCTTGGCCTTGCCCTTTGCGTATTTGCATTTTCGCTCGGGAGGCATTGCCAGTTATGTTTTTGGTGGTGTCATGGCCGGCATTAGCTTTGTACTTTTAAACAACGTGCTGAGCGACTTGGGCACCTTGCAAGGTTGGCAGCCTTGGCTTACTGCAGCCATGCCCGGCATGGTCTACTCCGTTTTATCGCTCACCGCCTTTTTTTGGTTGGTATTGCGACGATGACCTCTGTTTGCCCATTTTGCCCTGTTTGCCCTGTTTGCCCATTTTTGCCAATGATTGCGCGCCAATGACTACCTCTCCTACCTTTCCAGACCCTACCACCTCTGATGCGGCCAATGTGGCCAATGCGGTTGCTGCGGCATCGATTGCGACCGCAGCTACGGCCAGCGCCAACATCCCCCCACAGGCAGCTGGCGGAGCGCAAGGGATTGTGCTTTTTGCCCATGGCTCGCGTGACCCTTTGTGGCACCAGCCCATGGAGGCGGTTGCGGCACGCGTTCGCAGCCAAGCCCCGCATGCGCTGGTGCACTGTGCCTATTTGGAGCTCAGCACCCCAGATTTGGCCACCGTGGTGCAAGCCCTGCATTCCCAAGGGGTGCGCGACATCAGCATCTTGCCCATGTTTTTGGGCATTGGAAAGCACGCCCGAGAAGACTTGCCTGACTTGGTGGAGATGCTGCGTTTGCGCTACGTTGACACCCGCATCGGGCTTCAACCCGCAGTGGGCCAAGACCCGCGCTTAATCGAATTGCTGGCCCAAATCGCCTTGGGGAAAGGCTAGCTAAATTCATGAAAGTGCATAATGAACTTCATCTTTAGTTGAAATTCATTATGAACCTTCACCAGTTTAGATTCATTCAGGAAGCCGTACGGCGTGATCTCAATCTCACCGATGCGGCCAAAGCCCTGCACACCTCGCAGCCGGGCATATCCAAAGCCATTATTGAGTTGGAAGAAGAGCTGGGAATTGAAATTTTTGCCCGCCATGGCAAACGCCTAAAACGCATTACCGAGCCGGGGCAACAAGTCCTTAAGAGCATTGCCCTCATCATGGGCGAGGTCAGCAACCTCAAACGCATTGGCGAGCAGTTCAGCGCCCAAGACAGCGGCACGCTCTCGATTGCCGCAACGCACACCCAAGCCCGTTACGTTTTGCCTGAAAAAGTAGCGGCATTGCGCAGTGCCTACCCCAAAGTCAACATCAGCTTGCACCAAGGGTCTCCCGACCAGGTGGCGCGCATGCTCATTGATGAGGTGGCAGAAATTGGCATTGCCACCGAGTCACTGGCGGCCTATGCCGAGCTGGTTACCTTGCCCTGCTACGAGTGGCAGCACATGGTGGTACTGCCGCACGACCACCCGCTGGTTAAAAAAGAAAACCTCACACTAGAGCTGTTGGCCAAAGAGCATTTGATTACCTACCACCCGTCCTTTACGGGGCGCACCAAAATTGATGCCGCCTTTGCCGCCAGCCAACTGACGCCGCGTATCGCACTGGAGGCGATTGACTCCGACGTGATCAAAACCTATGTTCGACTCGGTTTGGGCGTGGGCATTGCAGCGGAAATGGCGGTGCAAGACATTGTGGAGGAGTGCGCCCAAAACCCAGGCAAAGCAAGCCTCGTCGTGCGCCCCGTAGGCCACTTGTTTGGCAGCAATGTGGCCCGTGTTGCCTTTAAACGCAGCGCCTATTTGCGTAATTTTGTGTACAGCTTTGCGCAACTGTTGAGTGATAGGCTCAGCCGCGAGCAGGTAGCCCTTGCCATGGCCGGGCAGCCGCCAACGCCCCAGACCTAGTACCCCATTGATTGCAATTTGCCATTTTTGTGAAATTCTGCCATTTTTATGCAAATCCACTCCCGTTTGCCCCAAGTCGGCACCACCATATTCAGCGTCATGTCGGCACTGGCCGCACAGCACAAAGCCGTCAACTTAGGCCAAGGGTTTCCCGATTTTTCTTGTGACCCTCAGTTGGTGGAGCATGTTACGCAGGCGATGCAAGCCGACCATAACCAGTACCCGCCCATGCCGGGCGTGCCCGTTTTACGCCAAGCGATTGCCGACAAAATACAGGCGCTTTACGCACACACCTACAACCCAGAGACGGAAATCACCGTTACCGCAGGGGCCACGCAAGCCATACTGTGCGCCCTGATGGCCATCGTGCACCCCGGTGATGAAGTCATTGTGCTGGAGCCCTGTTACGACAGCTACCTGCCCAACATAGCTTTGGCAGGCGGCATTGCGATTCGCGTACCGTTGACCCCTGCTAGCTTTCGGCCCGACTTTGCCCGCATTGCCGCAGCCATTACGCCGCGCACGCGGGCTCTTGTGATCAACAGCCCCCACAATCCCAGCGCTACGGTGTGGACTGCCCAAGAGATGCGCCAACTGCAAGATTTGCTGGCCGCCACCGACATCGTTCTCATCAGCGATGAGGTCTACGAGCACATGGTTTTTGACGGCGCTGCGCATGCCAGTGTGGCCTGCTACAGCGACCTGGCTGCGCGCAGCTTCATCGTCTCTAGCTTTGGAAAAACGTACCACGTCACCGGCTGGAAAGTGGGGTATGTCGCCGCGCCCGCTGCACTCATGGCAGAGTTTCGCAAAGTCCACCAGTTCTGTGTGTTCAGCGTTAACACCCCCGTCCAACACGCACTGGCACAGTACATGCAGCACAGCGCACCCTACCGCAACCTGCCGGCTTTTTACCAACGCAAGCGTGACTTCTTTCGTGCGGGCCTTGCCAACACCCCATTTGAACTCTTGCCCAGCGAGGGCAGCTACTTCCAATGTGTTCGCATTGGGCAACTCGGGGTGCCGGAAAAAAACCTCAGCGATGTCGATTTTTGCCAATGGCTCACGCAGAGCATCGGGGTTGCCGCCATTCCGATGTCGGCTTTTTATGCCCAAGGTAATGACCAAGCCAATGACCAAGGCATCATCCGCTTTTGTTTTGCCAAAAAAGAGGAAACCTTGCAACTTGCCCTTGCAAGACTTGCGAGGCTGTAGTTTGTTCTAGTGGGTTGTATTTGGTGCCCAGCCGCACGCAAAGCGGCTACTATCAAGGTTTTGTGCGTTCTTGTTGAATATCTTTATATAACGGAAAGGGTGGATTTATGCGTAGCGTGGTAGGTATCGTTGGTTGGCGTGGAATGGTTGGCTCAGTGCTCATGGAGCGCATGCAAGCGCAAGGGGATTTCGATCTGATTGAGCCCATTTTCTTTTCCACATCCAATGTGGGGGCCGCTGCCCCCGCATTCGCACAGAACGAAAGCAAGCTACACGACGCCTACGACATCCATGCACTGAAAAAGTGCGCCATTGTCATCACCGCGCAGGGCGGGGAGTACACCTCGAAAGTGTTCCCCGAATTGCGCGCTGCCGGTTGGCAGGGGCATTGGATCGATGCGGCCTCCACCCTGCGCATGGAAAAAGACGCGGTCATTATTTTGGACCCCGTGAACATGCCCGTGATTCAAAATGCCTTGCACCAAGGCGGAAAAAACTGGATCGGCGGTAATTGCACCGTTAGCTGCATGCTAATGGGCGTGGGCGCTTTGTACAAAGCGGGCTTGGTCGAGTGGATGAGCACCCAAACCTACCAAGCCGCCTCGGGTGGCGGTGCCCAACACATGCGCGAACTCATTACCCAATACGGCACACTCAATGCCCAAGTTAAAAGTCTGTTAGACGACCCCAAGAGCGCAATCTTGGAGATTGACCGCCAAGTGTTGGCAAAACAACGCGGCTTGAGCAGTGCAGAGACCGCAAATTTTGGCGTCCCCTTGGCGGGCTCCATCATCCCTTGGATTGACAAAGACCTGGGCAACGGCGTGTCCAAAGAAGAGTGGAAGGCCATGGCCGAGACCAACAAAATCATGGGCATAGGTGAGGATTTTGGGACCCCATCGATTGCAGTAGATGGCTTTTGCGTGCGTGTGGGCGCCATGCGCTGCCATAGCCAAGCACTGACTTTTAAACTCAAAAAAGACATTCCATTGGACGAGATAGAGGCCATGATTGCCGCCGACAATGACTGGGTTCAAGTGGTCCCCAATACCAAGGAGGCAACCCTTGCACACTTAACCCCTGTGGCGGTGACTGGCACCATGGCGATTCCAGTTGGGCGCATTCGCAAGCTCGCGATGGGCCCCGAATACCTGGGCGCCTTTACGATTGGAGACCAATTGCTGTGGGGTGCGGCCGAACCTTTGCGTCGAATGTTGCGAATTTTGCTAGATGTCTGAGTCCTCAAAAGCCAGAAAGTGCAAATAGTCTCTGGTTTTTTTCATTGTTGTTAAAAGTCTATAGCGCGGCGTGGATAATTGCATAAGTTGCATTTTTTCCAAAAACTTAAAGGCGCGCTTAGCTTGTCAGCCTAAGCCATTGATGTTAAGGTGCTTTTTCGTATTTTTATAACTAAGCGAATATGGTTAATAATGCAAAAATTGTCGCCATAAGCCTCGGAGACTTCTAAATTGATCGTTAAGTTACATCGTTGGCCCCTTACTGTTTTGGGTATTGCAGCCGTTGGGGCACTAAGCTTGTCTGGGGAAAATGCAAATGCATTGTCTTTGGGCCGACTCAGCGTCCTGTCCACGCTAGGCTCTCCCTTGCGTGCCGAGATTGATGTCTCAGAAATCAATGCAGAAGAAGAGCAAAGTCTTAGCATCAAAGTGGCCTCGCCTGAAACGTTTGTGGCGGCAGGGGTGGAATACAGCGCAGCTATTGTGGGTCTGAAAGCCACCTTGCTGCGGCGTCCGAATGGCCGTGCTTATATCCAGCTCACGGGCGAGCGGTCCGTAAACGAGCCTTTTGTAGACATGATTTTGGTCAGCACTTGGTCTTCGGGGCGGATCGTGCGTGACTACACCATGCTCTTTGACCCACCGTCCGAGAAAGCCGCTGCCACGGCCCCCAACCCCACACTGCCGCAGACACCGTCCAATATTGCGCTGCCAGATAAATCCAGAGAGCCAACGCCCGCACTCAGGCCCAACGCGCCTGAGACGCTGGTGCCCAGGCCGATAGACACGCCTGCTGTCGCCACCCCCACTCGCGTGCCGTTGCAAGCCGTACCGGCCAAGACCAACCGCGCTGATGCCTCGGAAATTACTGTCAAGTTGGGTGATACAGCGAACAAAATTGCAGCGCAAGCCAAGCCTAATGGCGTGTCTTTGGACCAAATGCTCGTGGCCTTGCTGCAAAACAACCCGAATGCTTTTGTGCAAGGCAATGTCAACCGCCTGCGTGCAGGCAGCGTGCTGGATATTCCGAGTGCAGAGCAAGCCAAAACGGTTGCGCCCGATAAAGCCCGTGAAATGGTGCTGGCGCAGAGCAAAGATTTCAATGCGTTTCGCCGTGCCTTGGCCGGTAACGCGCCCCGGACCGCGCTGGAAGCACCTGGCCAAAAATCAAGCGGCACCGTGAGTGCCAAAGTAGAAGATAACAAGCCAAGCAGCGCCGTGCCAGACAAGCTGACCCTGTCCAAGGGCGCGTTGCAATCGAATGCGGACTTGTCCAAATCCCAAGAAGCCAAAATTGCCAAAGAGCGTGTAGACAAAGAGGCTGCCGCCCGTGCCGCCGAGTTGGCAAAAAATATTGAAGATTTGAACAAACTGGCGCTCAAAAAAGAGGCCGACACCGCCGCCGCAGCTTCGGCCACGGCACCCAAGCTTGGGGCGTCGGCCAGCGCCCTGCCGGGATTGACGGTGTCTGTCCCCGTCGCGGCGCTGGATGGGGCTTCAGCACCGCAGGCAGCAGCTTCTGAGCCAGCCGCAGTGCCCGCTTCAGCGCCCGTATCTGCCGCGCAGCCAGTAGTGGGGGCCGCATCTGCCGTAAAACCACCCGTATCGGCCCCCAAACCCATGGTGGCGCCGGTTCCTGTGGAGAGCCCCACTTTAATCGATGACCTCTTGCAAGACC
>JBIPME010000401.1:0-2878 GCA_044369275.1 Rhodoferax sp. | reverse complement strand
TTGCGGCTTCTGAAAATAATCCCAGGTCGTGCGAAAAACCAGGTAGTCATAGCCAGACCAATCCACACTGGCGTCATCCCAAGCCAAGGTATCTACCTGTAGATGCAGATGCGGGTCGAGATGCGGGTACAGATGCCGATGGGCTTGCTGAATTTGTTGCGCCAAGGCCTGTTCTTTTTCAAAAAGGCCGTCCCAGGTTGTACAGGTTAACAATGCGATTTTCATGGTTTTGCGTCTTGCGTCTTGCGTCTTGCGTCTTGCGTCTTGCGTTCAAAAACCGCATCATGACCGACTTTGCGCAAGCGCTTCATGCTAGCGCAATAAATCCAGACCCATCATCAGCACCGCCGCAGCCATCAACGCAGTCCCCGCCCAGCCCAGATAGCGGGTCTTAGGCCCTGAAACGAAGGTGCCCATGACCTGCTTTTTGCTTGCCACCAGCATCAAAAACCAGCGCGGCGTATGGTCGCGCAAATTGGCGGCTACGCCCTTGCCGCTGACCCGCCCAATGCGCGCACTCACCAGCTGGATGGCGATCATGAACGGCAGCGACAGAAAAACAGTCCACACCAAGCCCGTGCCATATTGCGCACCGGCTTGGGTGTAGGTGGCAATACCCGAGGGATCGTCGTCCGCGGCCCCAGTTACCACACCGGGGCCAACATGGCGCAAAAAAGAGGGGCTGCGTTTGAACATAGCGCGCACTATGGCACAACGCATCCCCCGCAGGCAGATTAAGCAGTCTCCCAGTTCCTTTCTTTGTCCAAGACGGCCACTGCTGCCGCAATCTCGGCCTGGTTACCGTGCACAAGCAGCAGGTACTTGTCCACCTTCAGCGCAGTTTCGTACTTCAACACATGCTTTTGCGGCACGCCCAGTTGCACCAAGGCCGCCCCCAAGGCAGAGGCCCCACCGACGACCACCGCGCCTTCGAGTGCCGAGACCAGCGCCACCACCAAAGGCCCCGCCATCGCCACCACACCCAGGCCGGGCAACATAAACACCGCAGGCGCGAGCAACAACCCCCAAATCCCACCCCAAAACGCGCCTACGCCGCCCCAAGACATCATGCGGTCACCTAGGGAGTAAAAGCCCACCGGATGCTCCTCGGTGTGGTAGCCATTGCCAATAATGGAGAGCTTTTTCAAGTCAAAGCCTGTGCGTTGCAGCGCCAGCACCGCCTCCTCGGCCTCTTGGTGGGTATTGAAAATATACACAGGCGCAGTTTGATCGTTGGTCATATATACCTTTAGAAATGCTTTATCAAAAAGTTCAAAAGGTCACATGCATCTGATCAACCACATTGCGCACGCCAGGTGCCGCCCAAGCCGCCTCACGGGCCGAATTGCGTTCGGACCAGCTCGACACGTTGCCGCTCAAAGTGACATCGCCGCCCTGCACTTGCACCGTAATTTTCTGCGCATCCGCCTTGGCACAACGCACCAAAGCCGCCTCAATATCGCTGCGCAACACGTCAGTAGATGCCCGAGGCTTGATCGCAATTTGGTTACTCACCCCAGTCACGCCCAGGAGGTTGCGAATGCCATCTGCAGCGGCCTGGCGTTGGTACTGCCAATCCACCTCACCCGACAAAGTCACCCAACCGTTTTCGACCATGACCTGCACATTGTTTTTTGCCGGTAGCGTCATCCACTCCAAAGCAGTCTCTGCGGAACGGGCAATATCCGCGTCGGTGCGCTTACCCAAAGCCGTCAACTTGACCTCCAGGTCAATGGCCAAGGCCTTCACGCCATGCACCCGCAAAGCCGCCCGCTCTGCCTCGTACTTCTCCAGATAACTACCCACCTCCCCGGCCAAAGTAACCACGCCGTCTTTCACCTCTACGCCAATTTGCGCGGCATGCACGGCAGGCTGCCATTTCAATTCGGCCATAACATCTTGTTGCAACTGTGAATCGGTTTTCATTTGTACCTTTCAAAATTTAAGAATGCCTCACTATTGCCCTGGCAAAAATAAAATTCAGTACGCCAACACGCTTGCCGACAACCAGCCGATTTACGGCATTCAATGTGCAACAAAATGCAACGAAAACGGGATTTTTACACGATTAATTTAAAGATTAAAACCCAAAAATACCAAAAAACCAATTAAAGACAACAGGGAGATACCCAATATCAAGCAATATATAAAACCAATAACCGCCCCACCATAGCCAATGGGAGGGGAAAACAAGGCAATGACCCAAGCGAAAAAATTACGCTCAGGAAACGTTGCATTGCGGTCTTCCAAAATACACATGCGTTTGCACAACCAAGGGTAATTAGCAGTCAACTCATTCACGGCCATCCAAAAACCGCCCGTGGCTAGTGTCTGCTTTTGAAACTGCGCTAGGTTTAATTTTTTTGACTGAACAGGCCCCGCCACCAAGACGGCAAGTGCGCGCTTGGCGTCGTCCAAACTGTCACAGCACGCAAAACCATGCCTGTCACAGGTATATTCACAAGCGCGTGAATAAGCGGGTGAGAGCAACGGGTAAAGCAAACCGGGCCACAGCCACCAATGCCGCGTTAAATGCTTTCGGCGAATATGCCCAAGCTCATGCCCCATGTAAAACTTAACCGCTTGCGGACGGTCTTCCAATGCATCCACAACCGAATTGAGCAGCACCACATAATCACGGCGCATAAAACGTGCGGCCATGGCGTTGAGCATGCCATCTGCCTGGGCCAAATACAACTCAGGCATTTTGTCTACGCCAAGACGCTGGCAACACTGCACAAATAAATGGTGCAACTCAGGCAGCTGCTCCGGCGTTACCCGCACCGCATTACCTTTGAGCCAGCTAATTAACAGCGATGTCGAAAACATGGCAATCATGCCCACCACCAACATAATTGGAATAATCAATCCAAAAGTA
>JBIPME010000400.1:0-2885 GCA_044369275.1 Rhodoferax sp. | reverse complement strand
GAATTTATTATCAACCTCCTCAACACCCTCCATACATAAAATCATGGCCGCATACCTTCCCGTGATCAAAGCCCTCTTGCCTTATTTGGCGCCCTTGGTTTCCACCGCAATGCCCATGTTCACCAAGAAGGACGACGGCGCCAGCGCAGACGCTCAGTTGCAATCCAAGCAAATTGCTGAGCTGCAAGAATTTGTCAACAAAAATGCTGCGTCGGTGAAGCTTTTGGCAGAGCAATTGGAAAAAGCGGTATCCGCCATTGACGAGCGCGAGGCCACTGGGCAAGCGCAACTAACCGCACTGAATGCGCAACTGTCCGCCATCCAGCAGCAGCAACAGGCCACAGAAGATGCCTTCAAAATGCTGGCCAAAAATTGCCAAATCACGAAATTTATCGCTGTAGCGGCACTCTTGGCGTCCATGTCGGCAACGCTGATCGCATTGCTTAAATAACAGCCAGCCGCTATTTCAGCGGGGCTTGCGTTGCATCACCCCCGCCAAATAGCCCGCCAAACAACCCCTCAATTACCCCTCAACCAAGCTAAAGCTGGTCGTAATTTCAGCGCTTTTCGCCAACATAATACTTGCAGAGCAGTATTTTTCGTGGCTCATTGCAATGGCGCGTTCTACGGCGGCGGCGGGGATGGCGGTGCCGGTTACGGTGAAATGCATGTGGATTTTGGTAAATACTTTGGGGTCGGTGTCTGCGCGTTCGCTGCGCAGGGCGACGCTGCAACCGTGCACCGCATGGCGTCCGCGTTTCAAAATCAGCACCACGTCGTAGGCGGTACAGCCGCCCGTGCCGGCGAGCACCGTTTCCATCGGGCGGGGGGCCAAATTTTGGCCGCCTAGTTCGGGCTTGGCCGCATCGGGTGCGCCATCCATTGTGAGCAGGTGGCCGCTGCCTGTTTCGGCGACAAAGCCCATGCCTGAGCGCGTTCCGCTGTTACCAGTCCAAGTGACAGTGCATTCCATGGTGTTTCCTATTCGATTAAGTCGTGGTTAAAGTGATTGAAGTGATTGGGGTGATTAAGATGCAAAAACTTGCATGCTTCCCAGCCTAGGTTGGGTGTGTCTACAAATCACGTCCCATTTTCTACCAGAAAAATAGCACGCGGACTGGTTCTTGTGCTGGTTCTTGTGCTGGTTCTTGCGCTAGCCCTTCTGCGGGCTCTTGCGCATGCGGTACATTGGCATACATAAAAAATTTTAAAGATTTTTCTTTTAGGAAAGAGTTAGTGCCATGAAGAAACGCGCCGCCACGCCCGCCCCCACCTCACCCCAGACATCACCCCAGACATCACCCCTGACATCCGCCGATTACCTACAAAAGATTTTGCGTGCCCGTGTTTACGAAGTGGCCAAAGAAACCGCCTTAGAGCCTGCCAAGGCGTTAAGCCAACGGCTCAACAACACGGTGCTGCTCAAGCGCGAAGACCAGCAATCGGTACGCAGTTTCAAGCTGCGCGGTGCCTACAACAAAATGGCGCAACTCAGCCCAGCGCAGTTGAAAAAAGGCGTGATTTGCGCCTCCGCTGGCAACCACGCCCAAGGCGTTGCCTTAAGCGCCGCCAAGCTCAAGACGCGGGCCGTGATTGTGATGCCCACCACCACCCCGCAAGTCAAGGTCGATGCGGTGCACAGCCTGGGCGGCGAGGTGGTGCTGCACGGCGAAAGCTTCAACGAGGCCTACCAACATGCCTTGAAGCTGGAGAAAAAAGAAAAACTGACCTTTGTGCACCCGTTTGACGACCCCGACGTGATTGCCGGCCAAGGCACGATTGCGATGGAGATGCTGCGCCAAGTGCAGGCCCTGGGCCAGAGCCCACTGGATGCGGTGTTTGTGGCCATTGGCGGGGGCGGGCTGATCTCGGGCGTGGCCAACTACATCAAGGCCGTGGACCCGCGCATTCAGGTCATTGGCGTGCAAATGAACGACTCGGATGCCATGCTGCAATCGGTTAAAGCCAAAGAGCGCGTTACCTTGGCGGATGTCGGGCTGTTTGCCGATGGCACCGCCGTCAAACAAGTGGGGCAAGAAACACTGCGGCTGGCCCAAGGACTGGTCGATGGCTACGTGGTGGTAGACACCGACGCCGTGTGCGCAGCGATCAAAGATATTTTTATCGACACCCGCAGCATTGTGGAGCCCTCAGGCGCGTTGGCCGTAGCGGCCATCAAGCAGTACGTGGCGCAGCACAAAACCAAGGGCCAAACCTATGCGGCCATCGTCTGCGGCGCGAACATGAACTTCGACCGCCTGCGCTTTATCACCGAACGGGCCGAAGTGGGCGAAGAGCGTGAGGCGCTGTTTGCCGTCACCATGCCCGAGACGCGGGGCAGCTTCAAACAATTTTGCGCCCTCATTGGGGACTTGCCCGGCCCCTCGCGCAACGTGACCGAATTCAACTACCGCATGAGCGACTCCCAGCAAGCCCATGTGTTTGTGGGGCTGACCACGCAGGGCAAAGGCGAATCGACCAAGCTGGTCAAACAATTCAAGCAACACGGCTTTGCCGCCTTGGACCTCACGCACGACGAATTGGCCCAGGCGCACATCCGCCACATGGTGGGCGGCCACTCCAGCATGGCGCAAGACGAACGCGTGCTGCGCTTTGTGTTCCCAGAGCGGCCCGGCGCGCTGATGAAATTTTTAAGCCTAATGCGCCCAGGCTGGAACATCAGCCTCTTTCACTACCGCAACCAAGGCGCTGACTACGGGCGCATCTTGGTCGGCTTGCAAGTGCCGCCCAATGACGACCAGGCGTTTGCCGCGTTTTTAGACAACCTAGGCTACCCCTACGTTGAAGAAACCCACAACCCCGTCTACCGCATGTTTTTACAAAAATAAAACCTGCACACTGCGCAAGCTACAGCAGACTCACCG
>JBIPME010000399.1:0-2886 GCA_044369275.1 Rhodoferax sp. | reverse complement strand
GCAGCCTTAATGCAGCTGCCAACGACACTGTGGCGCTTTACGAAGCGAGGCCGCTTAGACCTGCGCTTAAGGGCCCCAAGCGAATGCGCTTGGCTGCGTGGCTGGCGGGGGCATTGCGGTCCTGCGGCGCAAGCCCACTGTCTATAACTTGGCGCATAACTTGGCCTGCAACACTGCCTACAACATTGCCGATAACGCAGGCCTGCGTGTAGCCCGCAGCGTGCAGCGCGGCCAAGCAAGCCTGGGCGTTTGCGGCGGGGACGCTGGCGAGCAGGCCCCCTGCGGTTTGGGGGTCGAACAGCAGCGGGTAGCGCGCATCGGCTTGGAAGGCGCTGGCGTTCTCGATGGCCTGCTCAGCGCGCACATTGGCACTTTGCAGCGAACTGCTAATGCCCGCCTGCACGCACGCGCTTGCGCCTTCTAGCAGGGGCAGCGCGTCTAGCTGGAGTTCCACCCCCATGGCGCTGGCGTTGGCCATTTCCAATACATGGCCCGCCAGGCCAAAGCCCGTCAGGTCCGTGCAGGCGGTAGCGCCATGCTGGCGCAAGTGCTGGGCGGCGGCTTGGTTGGACAGCGTCATGCAGTCCAGCGCCGCATCGATCCAACGCCCACGGGCTTGGCCGCGTGCGTGCGCAGCCAGTAGCGTGCCAGTGCCTATGGGTTTGGTCAGAATCAGCAGGTCACCGGCCTGCATGCCGCTTTTGCGCAATGCGCCACCGCGCTTGGCGCTGGGCTTGCCGTGGGATTTGTTCTCGGGGCCGCTAGTGGGAGCGCTTGCATCCGCACCCACATCCTCAATCAAACCATTAATGGCAAAACCCAAGGCCAGTTCACGGCCCTCACCGGTGTGGCCACCCACCAGCGCGCAGCCCGCGGCGTTGAGCACCTCCACCGCGCCCGCCATCATTTGGCGCAGCAGCTCCTCCACTTTGCGCTCCAAGCCCGGCGGCACGGTGGCAATGGCGGTGGCCGAGTGGGGCGTGGCACCCATGGCAAAAATGTCGCCCAAAGCGTGGTTGGCCGCAATCTTGCCAAAGCGGTACGGGTCGTCAATGAAGGCCCGAAAAAAATCCACGCTATGCACCAACGCCATGCCCGGTGGAATGCGCACCACAGCGGCATCGTCTGGGGCGTGCAGGCCAATGCACACATCGGCATGGTCGATGATGTTCAGGCCGCTTAAGGCACGCGACAACACATCAGCGCCCACTTTGGCACCGCAGCCACCGCAACGCATGGCGCCCGCGCTGTGGGCTTGCTGCGACTCTTGCGGGCTGAGCGCCAGCTTGGAAAAATTGGCAAGGTTGGCAAATTTGGAAAAAGGGCTGCCCGATGCAATCGACCTTGTACCGGAAGGCGAAGCCGCCACGCCGGGCGAGGGCGCAGCCATAGGGGGCAGCACATTAAAGCGGCGCATAAAAGCGCGGTCAATGTGGTCCTTCCAGCGCCATACCCAGGCGCCCGCCCAACTCAGTGGCCCGCGTGAGGCCACCGCGTAACGGTCGCCGGTGGAGATCAACGCCAGCCAATGGCGCTGCGGTCGGTAAGTGCGCAAGGCCTGGCCGTGCAGGCTGCGCCGCAAATTTTGGGCCAAAGGCTTGGCCATGCGCACGGCAAACACCCCCGCCTTCTCCAACGGGCGGGCGCTGAACGCGGCAATATCGCCTGCGGCAAACACCCGGGGGTCGTTGCAGCTTTGCAGCTGCGGCGTAACCTGAACAAAGCCCTGCGCGTCTAAATCCAAGCCCGTGTCTCGCAGCCAAGCGGGGGCGCTGGCCTGGGTCACCCAAAAAGCGGCATCGGCCGCAATGCACTGGCCCGAGCGCGTGTGCAACTGCCCTGGGCTGAGCCGGGTCACCTCCGCCTGGGTATGCACGCAAACGCCGCGTGCATGCAGCACCCGCAAAAAGCGCGCCCGCACTGCCGGGGGTTGGTTGGGCAGCAGCGTGGGGTTGGCGCTGAGCAGCACAAAGCGCAGCAACTGCGCATCGTGGCCCCGGCTGCGCAGTTCGTGTTGCAGCCGGTACTGCATGGCCAGCAACAGCTCCACGCCACCCGCGCCCGCACCCACCACCGCAACCGTCATCGCCTGTGGGGCGGTTTGCACCTGCTGCAACAAGGCCTGCCAGCGCGGGTGGAAGGCCGCAACCGGCTTCACAGGCACAACCCAGTCGTGCGCGCTGGACAGCCCCGCCACGCCCGCCAGCGCAGGCGCGGCCCCAATGTTGAGCGACAGCAGGTCGTACGCCAGCGCAGGCCGATTGCGGCACAGCACCAAGCGGCGCTCCCGGTCAATGCCCACCACCTCATCGCGCACCCAACGCGCCTGCGCCCAAGCCGCCAAACGCGGCAAGTCCATATGCACATCGTCAAAACCGTAGTGCCCCGCCACATAGCCGGGCAGCATGCCGGAGTAGGGCGTGTCCGTGTCGCTGCCGATCAGCGTAATGCGCAGGCCCGGCTCGGGGCGCATGCCGAACATGCGCAAAACACCCGCATGGCTGTGGCCACCGCCCACCAACACCAAGTCGCGCAGCACGGGAGATTCAGAGGTTTGCATGCAAGGGTTCCATAGCTTTGAAGCCCCAAAGCGTACCCTATGGCGGGCCCCTGCCAAAACACAGACACCTAACGCCACCCCCCAGACACCCACACCCCCACACACACCGTACCCGCTCCCAAACTGCGCCGTCGCCGCACGGGCGCGGCACAGGCGTGGGCAAATCGGTTGCGCTTTTGCGGACAGAACAAAAATGCGTGCAACTCCAAATCTAGTATATTTACGGTTAATTTTTGCAAATTTACCATTCTTTACAAAAGCGCCATGCCCAACCCTGCCACCCTCTTTGACGCCCCCCGCGCCCTCACCATCCAAAGCGCAGCCAT
>JBIPME010000398.1:0-2891 GCA_044369275.1 Rhodoferax sp. | reverse complement strand
GCCAAAAACGCCACCCGAACCAATCGCAATCATGCCCTGGATAATGTGAAAGCCTTTACCCAAGGGGTCACGGGTAGGGTCGAGCAAAGTGCACACCCGCTGTTGCTGGTAACTGTGCAACACCGGCCATTGCACACCATCGGCACATAAGGGAGACTCCAGTGTGACGAGCACAATCACCAAAATGGTCCCAATCACCACGGGCGGCACCACCAAGCGCCAACTCATGCCCGCCAGAAAAATCACCATAAAGCCCGCAGAAAACACCAACACAGCGGTACCCAAATCGGGCTGTTTAAAGATGAGCGCACTGGGCACGCCCAGCAATACGCACGCAACCGCAAAATCCAAGGGCCGCATCTGCCCTTCGCGCTTTTGAAACCACCACGCCAGCATCAAAGGCGTTGCGATTTTTAAAATTTCACTGGGCTGAATCACCACGCCAAGATGCAGCCAGCGCGTCGCGCCTTTACGGGTTTCTCCAAACAGGGCCACGGCCACCAACAGCGCCACACCCACGGTGTACAAAGGAACCGCCAACGTCATCAGCCGTTGCGGTGGAATTTGTGCCACCACAAACATAATGCCGGTTGCAATGAGCATATTGCGCCCGTGGTCTTCAAAACGTGTGCCATGGTCGTACCCTGAGGAGTACATGATGAGCATGCCCGCAGATGCCAGTAACAACACTGCCAAAACCAAGGGGCCGTCAAAACCTGCAAACCAGGGCGCTACACGCTGACGCAGAGTGGGTTTTCCAAAATTATTTGCCATACGCTGATTATCTGTCTTCAGCAAGCCGCTGGTCGCGCACTGCACCGATGCGTCCACATAGGCACGCACAGATGCATCGAATTTACAATTATTTACATTTTGTTTACAATTGCGCAACTACAAGAAAATGGAACAGCAATCCAATCAAGACACACTCCTTAGAAGGTTGCTATGCGTACCGATATACTTTTTACAACGTGGGCTGGGATGCCAGCAATTTGCTTCGTTGGGGCCTTGGGAGACAAGGCCACCATGCTGCTCAGGGGGGCGCAATTCGCCATTTGGACGAATGCCGATGACGAAGTTTTGTGCTGCGGCGATGCCTACACCAGCGACCCCATTGACCACACTTTTTGCAACACCCCTTTAGGCTCAGCCCCCACGCTGCCGCTGTGGGAGGTCATGGACACGTGGTTCCATTACGGTGAGCCCTATGCGCGCCTACGCATTAGCGCACAGCAGAGAAACAGGCACGACGCATGGTTAAACCCTGATCTGCAATACCAGCTACAGGTTTCGCTCAATGCGCACGGCCTATCGATGCAGCTCGAAATTTACAACAGCGCCAACACCGTGCAAGAGGTCACCGCATTTGGACAAAACGTCGGGCCACTTTTGCCCAACAGCCAAATCGCGGTCCAGTCTATTACCACCCGATTTCAAAACCGGCACTTGCCTACACAGGGCTATCTACGCCACTTTCAACCTTCGCAATTTATGTAATGGCGTGCGCCAGCCGTTGGTTACTGCGCCCCATACGCGCAGGGCATGCGCGCATCTTGGACGCTATCAGAAAAGTCACCCATGGCATCAAAAAATGCATGCTCTGTGGATCGGCGCTGCGCCGCAAGCAGCGCTTGGGCCATCTGCCCCAGACGGATGACTGCCTTTTTCTCCGCATCGCCCCAAGCACCTGAAAAACTCAGGCGAAGACAATGGGTATAGCGGTCTGTGGCTGAAAACAAAGAGCCCGGAACAAAGGAGATGCCCTCCCCGACCGCGACTTCAAACAACTGCATGCTGTTCACCGCCATGGGGAGCTCCACCCACAAGGAGTAGCCCGCTGCCGGGTCGCTCACCCGCGTGCCCTTGGGAAAATGCGCACTCACCAGCTGGCGGGCTTCATGCAAACGGGCTTTCATAGTGGCACTCAAACGCCGCATCTGGGACTCGTACGCACTTTGGGTCAGCAAGTCGGCCAGGGCATACTCCATCACCTCATTGGTAGCGCCCCCCTGCACGCGTTTGAGGGTGGCCACTTGGTCCTTCCAGCGGCCCGCATCCACCCAGCCCAATCGGATGCCTGGCGCAATGGTTTTAGAAAACGAGCCGCACACCATGACCGTGCCATCCTGATCGAAGGCCTTGACGGCCCGGCGCCGTTCGTCAGACGCCAGAAAATCATTGAACACCACATCTTCAATCAGCGGCACGCCGTGCCGGGCCAACAATCGGACCAAAGCTTTTTTTTCGGCAAAAGGCATGATCGCCCCCAAAGGGTTGGACAAGGTGGGCACCGCCAGCACGGCCTTGATCGGTTGGGTGTCCAGCGCCAGCTGCAAGGCGGGCAAAGACAAGCCAGTGCGCGGGTGCGTGGGAATCTCGACCACACGCAAATTAAGCGACTCCAGTAAATCCAGAAACCCGAAAAACGTGGGTGACTCCAAGGCCACCACATCGCCTGGGCGGGTCACCGCCATCAGGCACAGGGTAACGGCCTGCATGCAGCTGGAGGTGATCACCACGTCTTCCCCCCTGAGCGAGCAACCCAGATGCAAAGCCCGCTGGGCCACGGCGTTTTGCAGGGCCTGCGTGCCTGCCTCGTTGGAATACTCAACCAAGGTGCGCCGATGCACACGGGTGGCGCGTGCCACCGCAACGCGCACACGCTCACCGTCAACCAATTGGGAATCACGTGGACAGGTGCCACCCAAGTTCACTGCAATCGCCTGCGGTCCTTCACGGTAAAGCACATCAGCACGGCTGCGCGGTGCCAAGGGCAGGCTGTGCGGGGGTGGTTGCCCCACCAAAGGCAGCGCGATGCGCTGACGCTGCTTGCGCACAAAGTAGCCTGCCTTGGGCTTGGCGTGCGCCAGCCCCTTGTCTTCGAGCCAGCG
>JBIPME010000040.1:0-9287 GCA_044369275.1 Rhodoferax sp. | reverse complement strand
GACTGGTCCGAAGCACGTGTGGCGTAAGCGCGGTACAGCTTTTCGCGCAGGGCGCTGCTGTGTGCAAACTGCATGATGGGGAGGTAGCACGGTATTTTTAAATTCAGCTTGTGGCCAGTCACGCCGTCTTTTTGCGCCGCAGCACGGGTGGTTTCGAGTACATCGTCGGGCACGCCTGCCAGCTCTGCGGTGGTGACGGTGGCCGACCATTGGTCGGTGGCGTCCAATACGTTCTCGCTGAACTTTTGGCTTACTTCGGCTTGGCGCTCTTGAATGGCGGCATAGCGTTCTTTGGCGGCACCGACTAGCTCGGCACCCGAGAGCACGAAGTTGCGCATGGACAAGGTGTGCGCGTGTTGTTGTTCCGCGTTCAAACGGGCTACGTCCATCGCTTTGTATTTGGCATACAGGCGTTCGTCTGCGCCTAGGCGGGTGTAAAACTCGGTCACGCGTGGCAGCGCTTGCGAGTAGGCCGCGCGCAGCTCCGGCGTATCGGCAATGGAATGCAGGTGGCTCACCGCACCCCAGGCGCGGCTGAGTTTTTCTGTCGCAACGTCCAGCACCGCAGCCATAGCGTGCCACTCGGCAGGAAAGTCGCTAGCCGTCACCTGCTCTAGCGCAGCGTCTGCAGCGGGTAAAAGTTGGTCCAGTGCAGGCGCAATGTGCGCGGGCTGGATGGCGTCAAACAGGGGGTGGTCGGAGAAGTCGAGGAGGGGGTTGTTTTGGGGTGTCATAAAAATAGCAAGTCAAGTAGGTGTATTGTGGCAGTCAAGAGGGAAGAGCAACTGCAAAACTGACTATCGCATTGTTTGCGTTTTCCTGCCTACTGCGGGTTTAAAGCGCATGGGAAACCGACGATCAGGGCTCAAGTTTTTTTCAAATATGCCGTTTATATTGTTTTAAGCATATTTAACCAACTACCCAAAAGGAGGATTCGCATGTCAAAGTACAAAATCGCACACATTAGAGAGCAGGGTATCGATTTGATTGTCGTTCCTCTGGAATCTGAGTTTGGAAGAAAGTCGGACTCTGAGCAGCGGGAGTTCATCAGTACTCTGCAGGTTTCTGCCAACTTGGCCGGTGTGGCGGGAACGGTGGTGCCGGTATGGCGCGACGGCACAAGCCATCGATTTGTTGCGCCACCCACTTGGCATTCTTTTTTTAAATCGTTCGAATGGCATTTGATTATGGGCAGCGTGAACAAAGAGCTCACATTCGGATAAACCGCCCGCAGCCGGGCTGGTTTAGCGTTCAGAGGGGAAGGGCGTCACGCTATGCTGGGGCGGTGACGCTTTTGTGGTTCAATTTTGTGGTTCAACGAAGCTTAGCCAAGCTTAGCTTAGCTTGACAAGGCGCGTTGTGCCGACTCCAAAGTGTTGACCAGCAGCATGGTGATGGTCATAGGGCCTACGCCGCCGGGGACCGGGGTGATGTGGCTGGCGACTTGTTTGACGCCGTCAAAATCTACGTCGCCGCAGAGTTTGCCTTCGTCGTTGCGGTTCATGCCCACATCCAGCACCACAGCACCGGGTTTGACCATGTCGGCAGTGAGCACATTGCGTTTGCCCACGGCAGCGACGATGACGTCGGCTTGCAGTGTGATGGCTTTGAGGTCTTTGGTGCCACTGTGGCAGATGGTGACGGTGGCGTTTTGTTGCAAGAGCATCATGGCCATGGGTTTGCCTACGATGTTGCTGCGGCCAATGACTACGGCGTGTTTGCCTTTGAGGTTGTAGCCAATGCTTTCCAACATTTTCATGCAGCCGTAGGGTGTGCAGGCCCAAAATCCGGGCAGGCCAGTCATGAGTGCGCCGGCGCTTGCCACGTGAAAGCCATCTACGTCTTTGGCGGGGCTGATGGCTTCAATGACTTTTTGTGCATCGATGTGGGCAGGCAAGGGCAGTTGCACCAAGATGCCGTGGATGCTGGCGTCGTTGTTCAAGGCTTCAACGCGGGCCAGCAGTGCGGCCTCGGTCATGCTGGCATCGTATTTTTCTAAGACCGAGTGCAGGCCCGCTTCTTCACAGGCTTTGACTTTGTTGCGCACATAGACTTGGCTGGCGGGGTTTTCGCCGACCAGCACTACCGCCAAGCCGGGTGTGAGGCCTTGCGCTTTGAGTTGGATGGTGTCCGCTGCGACTTGGGCGCGCAGTTGTTTGGAGAGGGCGTTGCCGTCAATGAGTTGTGCGGTGTTGGTGCTCATAAGCGTTTTTCAGTGGATAAAAGTCAGAGGTCAAAAGTTAAAAGAGAAAAATCGAAAATCGAAAGTCGAAATTCAAAAGTCGAATAAGGGGGCGCAGAGATGTTGGTAACAGTTAGGTTTTGGTAGCGCTGGAGCCAATGGCAATTTTGAGCAGGTCTGCGACGGTGTTGGCATTGAATTTTTCCATGATGTTGGCACGGTGTGCCTCCACGGTTTTGATGCTGATGCCGAGGTCGTTGGCGATTTGTTTGTTCAGCCGGCCTGCGACGATGCGCTCTAGCACCTGGGTTTCGCGCATGGTGAGTTTGTTGATGAGGGCATCGCGGCCCGCAGCGACTTGGCTGTCGGAGAAGGTGTTGTTGGCCTGTTGCAGCATGCGCTCTACGAGTTCTAGCAGCAGGTTTTCATCAAAGGGTTTTTGAATAAAGTCCATGGCCCCTTTTTTCATGCTCTCCACAGCCATGGGAACGTCGCCATGGCCTGTGATGAATACGATGGGCAGTGGGACGCGGTTTTCGAGGAGCCGGTCTTGGAGTTCCAAGCCCGTCATGCCGCCCATGCGAATGTCCACAATTAAGCAGGCTACGTCACGGGGTTCGTAACGGTTCAGGAATGACTCGGCGGATTCAAAGCAGCGAACTCGGTAGTCTTTGCCTTCGAGTAACCATTGGAGTGAATCGCGGACGGCTTCATCATCATCGACTACGTAAACTGTGCCTTTTTTAGGAATCAGACTCATTCAAATTTCCGTCCTTGGTGTAGTGGGTTTTGTTATTTAAAATTTTTAAGAAGTTTCGCTTTTGGGAATGGGGATCCAAAAAGAAAAACGACAGCCTGTAATCTCTAGATTATTGTAAATGTTCTCAGCTTTCATCCTCCCTAGGTGGGATTCGACAATGGAGCGGCACAGGCTCAGGCCAATGCCCATGCCATTGGCTTTGGTGGAATAGAAAGCTTCGTAAAGTCTTTGCATGACTTCAGGCGCCAGACCTTTGCCGGTGTCTTGCACAGAGAACTCAACGGCCAGGGTTTGTTCGACCATGATGGGGACGATGCGCAGTTCGATGCGGCGTTGCACACTGGGGCGTTGTGCGGTGTCTATGGATTCGGCCGCATTGCGCAGCAAATTCACCAAGACTTGTTCTATCAAAATGGGGTCCACCATCAGCAGGGGTAAATTGGCCGCGACGAAGTGGATTAAGCGTACATTGCGCCTGCGCAGCTCGATTTCTGCCAGTTCAATGGCCTCCCAGACTATGAGTTCAATTTCGGATGCGCTGCGGTTGGGCTCGCTGCGTTTGACGAAGGTGCGTATGCGCTGAATGATTTGCCCTGCGCGCTGGGCTTGGTGGGCGGTTTTTTCCAAGGCTACTAGCAAATCTTCTTGGGAGATTTTTTGGTTTTTGATGCGCGTGACCATGCCGTTGCAGTAGTTGTTGATGGCCGTCAACGGCTGGTTGAGTTCGTGGGCTACGCTGGAGGCCATCTCTCCCATGGTCATGAGTCGGCTGGAGGTTTGTGCGCGTTCGGCCTGTATGGCGGCTTGTTGCTCGGCAAGGCGTCGGCTGGTGATGTCGGTGGCGATCACCATTTGCGCCAAACGGCCATCAACCCAGCTGATGTACTGGGTGCGCACCTCTAGCCATTTTTCTAAGTTGCTGTCAAAAATTTCCCCGCTTTTGGTTTCGATTTCTGACAGCGTGCTGGTGGGCAGGCCCGCATAAGCGTCTACATCGTCCAAGCTTTCTTCGGCTACCGGTGTGCTGGGTAGCCCCGATTGCGCCACCAGCTCCAGGTGCCCTTTGGCGTGCGTGCCAAACCATTGGCGGTACATTTTGTTGGCAAAGAGCAACTCTTCGCTGCCCAGCGGTGCCACTGAAATGGAGGCATCTAACGCTTCTAGCACGGTGGTGAAGCGCTCGTGCGATGCAAACAGCTGTTCGCGCACCCGCGTGGGCTCGGTAATGTCGGTCATGGACGTAACCCAGCCGGTTTGCATGCCTTTGGCGTCGATCAAAGGTGAGACATACAGGCGCGCATCGAACATGCTGCTGTCGCGGCGTTTGACGCGCACCTGAAATCCGCCGGGCGTGTGTTTGCCCGACAACTCCTCATCCAGCCGGGCCATCAATTGCTCTTGGTCGGCTTCGGGCCAGTAGGGAAATGGTGCGGTGCGCCCCACCAAGTCCAGCTCGCTCCAGCCCGTCATTTGGCAAAACGCTGCGTTGACATAGGTAATGCGCCCTGCCATGTCCATGGCGCGCATGCCGGTGAGCATGGAGTTTTCCATGGCGCGGCGAAAATTGGTTTCGGATACCAAGGCTTGTTGGGTTTGCAGGCGTTTGCGGGTATGGCGCCAGTTGGCGATCAACATCCATGCGGTCATCATGCTCAGTGCGGTTACCAGCCAGAAGAGGCCGCTGCCAATCAGCCCTAACGACGCCCTGTACGCCTGCCCGTGGATGACCAAACTCGCGCCAATGGGCGAGACTGGCATGGAGTATTCGGCGATGCGGGCCACCAAGGGCAAAAACAAAGCCTTGGGTTTTTTGCCTGCGAGCATGCTGTTGCCCGCGAGCACGTTGCCGTTGGCGTCGAGCAAGGACATGGCGTAATGCGCAGACACCTCTACCGGAACGCCATAGCGGTACAAAGCATCCACCGACAACTCCGCCAGCAAGACCCCGGTGAACTGGTTGCGGTCGTACAGGGGCGTGTAAATTTGCAAATACGGCGTGGCGTTGGCATTTTTTAAACGCTGCCAGTAGACGGGTTGGTTGCTTTGTTGTGCTTGTGCGATGGCCTCTTCATTGAGCCCCAAGCCTTTGTCTTTGAGCCCCTGGGATTGGAGCTTGCTGAAAAAGGGCTCCCCCGCCACGGCTTTGAGCTTCAAACGGGCATCGAACCAGGCCATGGTTTCCAATTCTGGGTGCAAGTTGCGCATGGCTTCGCTGCGGATTTTGAAAGCCTCGGCGCTGAGTTCGTGGTTGGAAAGCTCGCGGGCAATGCGGGTGAACTGCTCTTGGCGCTCTAAAAGCCGCAGCCGCAGCCGTTGTTGGCTGTATTCCACATCGCGTTGCACCGCCTCTTGTTCGCGGTCCATTTCTTCCACGCGCAAATACGCAAGAATGGTCACGATCACCAAAAAAAACAGCATGACCGCAGCCAAAGGTGCCAGCATGGCGAATCTATCTTGCCGGTTGGGGGCCAAACGCTGCCACCAACGCCGGGCGTGGGTGACCGTGGGTAGCGCTAAATTCTTGGGCAGGGACATCAATTCATTCAAAGGCATGTGCCGAGTTTAGACCAGAGATGTTGGCTTTTTGCTGCTTATTTCATAATACAAAAACACGGTTCATTAATTGAAATCCCGTGCCGATTTATAGGCAATTTATGCGACACTCTCAAGGCTCTGCCGACGTGCAGCGCTTCAATAAATTGAGGAGACAACGATGTCAGTAGTTCCTAACCATGGCCTAAATGCCATAGACCAAGACACCCAAGAAACGCGTGAATGGATGGACGCTTTGTCCGCCGTCATCCAGTCAGAAGGGCCCGAACGTGCGCACTTCTTACTAGAGCAACTGCTAGAGCACGCACGCGAGAGCAGCATCGACATGCCGTTTTCTGCCACTACGGGTTATGTCAACACCCTAGAACCCGACCAAGAGGCCCATTGCCCGGGCAACATCGAAATTGAAGAACGCCTGCGCGCCTACATGCGCTGGAACGCGATGGCCATGGTGGTCAAAGCCAACCGCCACAACCCTGAAGACGGTGGCGATTTGGGCGGGCACATTGGCTCGTTTGCCTCGCTGGCCCACATGTTTGGTGCGGGCTTTAACCATTTTTGGCACGCTGAAAATGCAGAGCCTGGCAAAGAGCACGGTGGCGATTGCCTCTACATCCAAGGCCACGTGTCACCCGGCGTTTACGCCCGTGCCTACCTTGAGGGCCGCTTGACGGAAGAGCAGTTGCTCAACTTCCGCCAAGAAGTCGATGGCAAAGGCCTGTCGAGCTACCCCCACCCCAAACTCATGCCCGAGTTCTGGCAGTTCCCCACCGTCTCCATGGGCCTAGGGCCCTTGATGGCGATTTACCAAGCGCGTTTCTTGAAATACCTGCATGCCCGCGGCATTGCCAACACCGAAAACCGCAAGGTCTGGGTGTTCTGCGGTGACGGCGAAATGGACGAAGTCGAATCCCTGGGCGCCATCGGTTTGGCCGCACGCGAAAACCTCGACAACCTGATCTTCGTGGTCAACTGCAATTTGCAGCGTTTAGATGGCCCCGTGCGTGGCAATGGCAAGATCGTGCAAGAGCTAGAAGGCGAATTCCGTGGCTCGGGCTGGAACGTGATCAAACTCTTGTGGGGCAGCGAGTGGGACAAGCTCTTGGCCAGGGACAAAGACGGCGCTTTGCGCAAGATCATGATGGACACCTTGGACGGCGACTACCAAGCCTTCAAAGCCAACGATGGCGCTTATGTACGCAAGCACTTCTTCGGGCGTGATCCGCGCACTTTGGCGATGGTGTCGCACATGACGGACGAAGACATCTGGAACCTCAAGCGTGGCGGCCACGACCCGCAAAAAGTCTACGCCGCTTTCGACGCTGCGGTCAAGCACACGGGCCAGCCCACCGTATTGCTCATCAAAACCGTCAAGGGCTTTGGCATGGGCAAGGCCGGAGAAGGCAAGAACACCGTTCACCAGACCAAAAAACTCACCGACGAAGACATTCGGTACATGCGCGATCGCTTCAACCTGCCGATTCCAGACAGCGAGTTGTCCAAAATCCCGTTCTACAAACCCGCAGACGACACACCCGAAATGCGCTACCTGCACGAGCGCCGCAAAGCCTTGGGCGGCTATCTGCCCAAGCGCCGCGTCAAGGCCGAAGAAAACTTCACCGTGCCGTCTTTGGAAACTTTCAAAGCCGTCATGGAGCCCACCGCCGAAGGCCGCGAAATCTCCACCACCCAAGCCTATGTGCGCTTTTTGACCCAGCTCTTGCGCGACCAAGCGTTGGGCCCCCGCGTGGTGCCCATTCTGGTGGATGAAGCCCGCACCTTCGGTATGGAAGGCCTGTTCCGCCAGATCGGTATCTACAACCCTGCGGGCCAGCAGTACACCCCGGTCGACAAAGACCAGGTCATGTACTACAAGGAAGACAAAGCCGGTCAGATTCTGCAAGAAGGCATCAACGAAGCCGGTGGCATGTCCAGCTGGATTGCGGCCGCCACCAGCTACAGCACCAGCAACCGCATCATGGTGCCGTTCTACGTGTACTACTCCATGTTTGGCTTTCAGCGCATTGGCGACCTGGCCTGGGCGGCGGGTGACATGCAGGCCCGCGGCTTCTTGCTGGGCGGCACCTCGGGGCGCACCACGCTCAACGGCGAAGGCCTGCAGCACGAAGACGGCCACAGCCACATCATGGCCAACACCATTCCTAACTGCGTCTCGTATGACCCGACCTTTGCCCACGAAGTCGGCGTCATCTTGCACCACGGTTTGAAGCGCATGGTTGAGAAGCAAGACAACGTTTTCTACTACCTCACCCTGCTCAATGAAAACTACGCCATGCCAGGCCTGATCCCCGGCACCGAAGAGCAGATCATCAAGGGCATGTATTTGTGCAAGCCCGGTGCAGTTTCGAGCGGCACCTCCGGCGCGCTCGACCGGCGCGTGCAACTGCTGGGCTCGGGCACTATTTTGCGCGAATCCATTGCCGCCCAAACCCTGCTGGCCACCGACTGGGGCATCCAGGCCGATGTCTGGAGCTGCCCCAGCTTCAACGAACTGACCCGCGACGGCCAAGACGCCGAGCGCTACAACCTGCTGCACCCGCTGGAAACACCCCGCGTGCCCTTTGTGGGCCAACAGCTGGCCCAGCACAGCGGTCCCGTGGTAGCGTCCACCGACTACATGAAAGCCTACGCCGAGCAGATCCGCCCCTTCATTCCCAAAAATGCGAATGGAACTGGGCGCACCTACAAAGTGCTGGGCACCGACGGTTTTGGCCGCTCCGACTTCCGCAGCAAACTGCGCGAGCACTTCGAGATCAACCGCCATTACATCGTGGTGGCCGCACTCAAGGCCCTGAGCGAAGAGGGCAAAGTGCCGGTGGCGCAAGTGGCCGAGGCCATCCAAAAGTACGGCATCAAAACCGACAAAATTAACCCGCTGTACGCCTAAAAATTCGGGAGACACAACATGGCATTGGTAGAAGTACAAGTCCCGGACATCGGAGATTTCGACGAAGTGGCCGTCATCGAGCTGCTGGTCAAAGTGGGTGACACCGTGAAAGCAGAGCAATCGCTGATCACCGTCGAATCCGACAAAGCCTCGATGGAAATCCCATCCAGCACCGCAGGCGTGGTCAAAGAACTGCGCGTGGCCCTGGGCGACAAGATCAAGCAAGGCTCGGTCGTGCTGGTGCTGGAGGCAGCAGACGCTCCAGCCACTGCACCCGTTACCGCACCCGCTGCGGTAGCGGCTGCGCCCGCCGCAGCGCCGCTCAACGGCCCCGTGGAAGTCCGCATCCCCGACATTGGCGACTTCAAAGACGTGGCCGTCATCGAAGTCTTGGTCAAGCCCGGCGACAGCATCAAGGTCGAGCAATCGCTGGTCACCGTCGAGTCTGACAAAGCCTCCATGGAAATCCCCTCGTCGGCTGCGGGCGTGCTCAAAGAGCTCAAAGTCAAAGTCGGCGACAAGCTCAACATCGGTGACCTGCTGGCCGTGCTGGAAGGCAGCGCCTCTGCGGCAGCCCCCGTGGCTGCGGCTGCTTCCCCTGTGGCCGCATCCTCTGTGGCGTCAGCCCCAGCGGCTGCGCCAACCCCTGTGGCCACCCCTGCAACAGCCACCGCAACCACCACCCCTGCGACCACCACCGCTGCGGTGGCAATGCCTGCCCACGCCCCCGGCGGCGGCACGCTGGGCTTGCCCCACGCGTCGCCTTCGGTGCGCAAGTTCGCCCGCGAACTGGGTGTGCCTTTGGACGAAGTCAAAGGCTCTGCCCTCAAGGGCCGCATCACCCAAGACGACGTGCAAGCCTTCACCAAGGCGGTGATGTCGGG
>JBIPME010000039.1:0-9296 GCA_044369275.1 Rhodoferax sp. | reverse complement strand
GCGCTGCTCGGGATTAAGGGTGCTTAAAAGGGGGGATGTGGCCAAGCCAGGAACAGGAGAATTTGAAATCATGCGTCGATTGTAGAAAGCTACGCAAACCCAGGTAGCAAACGGCGCATTCCAAGGCAGTCCAAGGCATCCCAAGGCATGGCGTGGCATAGCAAACTGCGCCTTCAACGGCATATTAACCCCGCCGCAACCCTTGCCCTCAGCTACAAAAATCAAGCCCAATCCGAATACACCTGCGTACCGCTGGCGCTTTTGATGTGCGTAGAATCAATCACCGGGCCCAAGTATCTGGCTACCGGTTTCTGCCTGTACCAATCCAAGCGCACCACGATTCAAAATGCACTTCAAAAGGATTGGTTTATGGAAATATTTGACTACGACAACATTCTTCTGCTCCCACGCAAATGCCATGTGGACAGCAGGTCCGAGTGCGACACCAGTGTCACACTCGGCCAACGCAGCTTTCGCCTGCCCGTGGTTCCTGCGAATATGAAAACTGTTGTCGATACGCCCATTTGCGAATGGTTGGCCCACAACGGCTACTTTTATGCCATGCACCGCTTTGACTTGGACAATGTGTTGTTTACCCAAACGATGCACGCCAAAGGTCTGTTTGCGTCCATCTCCCTGGGCGTCAAAACGGCAGACTACGCCACTGTAGAGCAGTTTCTCGCATTGGGCTTGTCGCCAGAGTACATCACCATCGACATCGCGCACGGACATGCGGACAGTGTGCAGCGCATGATTGCGCACTTAAAAACCAAACTGCCAAACAGTTTCGTCATTGCGGGCAACGTAGGAACACCCGAAGCCGTAATTGATTTGGAAAACTGGGGGGCCGATGCCACCAAGGTGGGGGTCGGGCCGGGCAAGGTATGCATTACCAAACTCAAGACCGGCTTTGGCACCGGTGGCTGGCAACTCAGCGCTTTAAAGTGGTGCGCACGCGTGGCCAACAAACCCATCATTGCCGATGGCGGCATTCGCAACCATGGCGACATCGCCAAAAGCATCCGCTTTGGTGCCTCGATGGTGATGGTAGGTTCCATGTTTGCGGGCCATGAAGAATCACCCGGCAAAACAGTGGAAGTGGACGGCCAGTTGTTCAAAGAGTACTACGGCTCTGCCAGTGACTTCAACAAAGGGGAGTACAAACACGTAGAAGGCAAGCGCATTCTCGAGCCTATCAAAGGCAAGCTGGCCAATACCCTGGCCGAAATGGAGCAAGACTTGCAAAGCTCTATCAGCTACTCAGGAGGCAAAAAACTCATGGACATTCGCAAGGTGAATTACGTCACGCTGGGCGGTGATAACGCTGGCGAACACCTGCTGATGTAGGCACACGTGGTGCCCGCTTAAAGCCTCAGCGGCTTGAAGCAAAGCACTTCCCACCCTGATTCAGTCAGGATGGGAAGTGCAAAAACCCTAGTGGTTAGTCAAAATTGCGTGCGGGACGCTTTTTTGCATCGCGGGGTACAAAAACTTTACCGCCGCCCGCTGGTTTGCTGAATGCGGGTTTACGGGGCGCAAAATCATTGCGCGGCGCATTGTTAAAGTCTGGGCGAGGACCGCGTGCATCGCTGCGTGGAGCCGCATGTGCAGGACCTTGGCCGGCAAAACGGTCGTTAAAACCGCCTTTGCGCTCATAGCTAAAGCCCTCTCTGGCCGCACCGCTGTAGTCACGGCTACCACCTTCAGGCTTTCCTGCAAAACCACGGCCTCCTCCGCCACCACCACCACCGCCTGCATAACCACCTTCGCGAGGACCGGAGAACTTACGGTCACGCGGTTGGAAATCACCCCCACGGCCTCGGCTATTGAAGTTTTGACGCTCTTGCGGTGCACGTTGTTGCGGCTCCAAACCGGGCACAGTTTCGGCCTTGATAGGCTGGCGGGTATACGCTTCGATATCGAAAATCTTGCGACGGTCACGCAACTCGGCAAAGGTAATGGCCAAGCCATCGCGCCCGGCACGGCCCGTGCGGCCAATACGGTGGGTGTAGTCTTCGGCCTTCATGGGCAAGCCGAAGTTGAATACGTGGCTGATCGTAGGCACGTCAATTCCACGCGCAGCCACATCGGTGGCCACCAAAATTTGCACTTGGCCTTGGCGCAGGGCCATCAAACGGCGGTTACGCAGACCTTGGCTTAACGCACCGTGCAAAGCCACAGCGGAGAATCCATCTTGCTGCAAATCATTGGCCAAGCCATCGCACTCAATTTGGGTGCTGGCAAAGACAATGGCTTGGTTGATATTGGTATCACGCAACCAATGGTCTAACAACTTGCGTTTGTGCTGTGCATTGTCGGCCCAAAACAAAACTTGTTTGATGTTGACGTGTTTTTCTTGTGGGTTATCGATGGTTACGCGTTGGGGGTCGCGCATCACGCGGGCAGCCAATTGCTGAATCCGTGGCGCAAAAGTGGCGCTGAACATCATCGTTTGCTTGCGTTGCAGCGTGAGTTGGTTAATTTCAGCCAAATCGTCTGAAAAACCGAGATCGAGCATGCGGTCAGCCTCGTCCACTACCAAAAATTGCACTTGGTCCAATTTAATTTGCATGGAACGCTGCAAATCAAGCAAGCGTCCCGGTGTGGCCACCACCAAATTGGCATTTTGCAGTTTTGCAATCTGCAATTGGTACGGCATGCCGCCCACAATATTGGCAATGCGCAAACCACGGCAATGTTGCACCAAATCAATGGCGTCATGGGCTACTTGCTGCGCCAACTCACGGGTAGGGCACACAATCAATGCGCCAGGCGTAGCGGCCTTGAAATTGCGGGGGTTGGTGGGGTCTTTGCGTTTGCTACGCTTGGGGGCAGCTTCGCCGTTGGCGGCAGCTTGCGCTACGGCCTGCTCGTACTCGGCGCGTTCAGCCGCCTCTTGCGCGGCCATCTGGGTTAGCAAGGTATGCAAAACAGGCAATAAGAATGCCGCCGTTTTACCGCTTCCGGTCTGGCTAGAGACCATCAAGTCGATAAATTTATCGCTTTTAAGGTCTGCCCCTTGCGCTGCCATGGCCAAAGGAATTGCCTTCATTTGCACGCTGGTAGGTTGGGTGTAGCCCAGGTCTTTACAGGCATTAACCAACTCAGGCGCAAGGCCCAAAGCGGTAAAGCCGTTAGGTGCTGCCACCTCCAAGGTTTCATCAGCCACCTCTACCGAGGGCTCAACAGCAGCAGGGGCTGCATCAATCTCTCTGAATTCAGTGGTGGATAAGGATTGCGCAGGCGCAAACGCACCCGATTGGTCAAAAGTATCAGTCATATTTTTTCTCACACGCGAGCACCACAGTCGCTGTGGCGGCTCCGTTTATGGTTAAAAAACATCAACCATCAAACGAAAGCTGCGCCGCACACAGTGCGTACCGAATACGGCGCGTGGGGCTAGTTTATTAAGCCCGGTGAATGAAGGGAGATGTGCATAAGCGCTACTGTATGTAGCGCAGCCTTCGATTATCGCATAAATTTGACCAAGCACACTTTTACAGCCCAAATAAAAAGCAATGCAAGAAAATTAAGCTTCGGCTGCTTATTTATGCAGCACAGCTTGGCCCTCTATAAAAGAACCCACTGCCGAGCCGCTGGCAATCTGCCGCCCCATCTACGTGCGCCCCCACCAGCGCACCGACTTGGCAGGGCGCTATTACCTTACGCAGGCAGTTTCAAAAAATGTTCGCGGTAATGAATCAACTCTTCAATAGACTCATACACGTCCAGCAAGGCGGTGTGGCTTTGCTGCTTTTTGAAAGCGGAAAAAACCGTTGGATTCCAGCGTTTGGCCAACTCTTTCAAAGTGGTGACATCCAAATTTCGGTAATGGAAAAAGGCCTCTAATTTAGGAAGGTATTTTTCCAAAAATCGCCGATCCTGCCCAATGGAGTTGCCGCACATGGGCGACGTGCCCGCAGGCACGTAGGGGCTTAGGAAATCGATGAGGATGCTCTGGGCCTGCTCCTCCGTTGTGGTGGATGCTTTGACTTTGTCGGTCAAGCCACTTTTACCGTGGGTGCCCCGATTCCATGCATCCATGATGGCCAAATGCGCATCCGTCTGGTGAATCACCAAAACCGGGCCTTCAACCCGAATCGCCAAATCGGGGCTAGTTACCACCACGGCAATCTCGATCACGCGGTTGAGCACGGGGTCTAACCCAGTCATCTCACAATCTATCCAGATTAAGTTTTTGTCTGATTTTGCTAAAGGGGTGTTTGTTACGCTCATCTTGGCATTGTCGCAGATGGCCTAAACTAGGCGGCATGAATACTGTCACTTTTGCACAACCTTCCATGGCTTTTAGCATCGTGTTTGCGTTGCTATTAATGCTTAACATGCTGCTTAAATTTTGGCTTGCCAGTCGCCAAATTCGCCACGTCAGCCAACACCGCAACGCCGTTCCGACAGCGTTTTCGCAGCGCATTAGCCTGCAATCCCACCAAAAAGCGGCCAACTACACGATTGCATTGTCCCGGCTGGGCTTGCTGGAACTGGCTTGGGGCAGCGCCATCGTTTTGGGCTGGACGCTGCTAGGTGGTTTGGATGCACTCAACAAGCTGCTCTTGGCCTGGGTCCCTGTCGGCATAGCGCAGCAGGTGAGTCTCTTGGTTGCATTCACCTGTATCGGCGGGCTGTTGGAGCTGCCCTTCTCGCTGTACCGCACCTTTGTCGTTGAGCAGCGCTTTGGGTTTAATAAAACATCGCTGCGCCTGTGGCTGCAAGACAGCCTGAAATCTGCGCTCTTGGGCTGTTTGCTTGGCGTGCCGCTCATTAGCCTGGTGCTGTGGGTGATGGGGGCCAGCGGCTCGCTGTGGTGGCTATGGACTTGGTCAGTTTGGATGGGGTTTAGCTTGCTCATGCTGTTGATCTACCCCACTTGGATCGCCCCTTGGTTCAACCAGTTCAAACCTTTGGAAGATGCCACGTTGGTGGGCCGCGTATCGCAACTCATGCGACGTTGCGGGTTTAACTCCAATGGCTTTTTTGTGATGGATGGCAGCAAGCGCAGCGCCCATGCCAACGCCTACTTTACGGGTTTTGGTGCCAGCAAACGCGTGGTGTTTTACGACACCTTATTAGCGCAATTGAATGCCGATGAAGTAGACGCGGTCTTGGCACACGAGCTGGGGCACTTCAAACATGGCCATATTCGCAAACGGCTCTTATCTACTTTTGCCCTCAGTTTGCTCGGGTTTGCCCTGCTGGGCTGGCTCGCGCAGCAAACTTGGTTTTATACCGGCATGGGCGTGCAACCCAATATTGTGGGTCCGAACGACGCCTTGGCTTTACTGCTTTTTATGTTGGTCCTCCCGCTGGTGAGCACTTGGGCCAGCCCCCTGTTTGCCCAACTCTCGCGCAAACACGAGTTCGAAGCCGATGCTTTCGCGATTTTGCAAACCAGTGGCAAGCACCTGTCCAATGCCTTGCTCAAGCTCTACCAAGACAATGCGTCCACCCTCACGCCCGACCCGGTGTATGCCCGCTTTTACTACTCCCATCCACCCGCCTGCGAGCGCTTAGCACGCATGGACAACCCCTTACCGAATGCCTGATATGCAATCACCCCAAACCCAAACCCCCGCGCCGCGCCAAGCATTAACGGCCACCCAAATCGTCAGCCATTTGAGCGCCACCCAAGGGTGGAAGCTGCATGGCGATGGCCCCGATGTGGCGATTGAAAAGACCTACCATTTCCCCAACTTCCTGCGCACCATGGCGTTTGTGAATGCACTGGCATACTTGGCGGAGCAGCAAAACCACCATCCTGAACTGCTGGTGAGCTACAACCGCTGCAGCGTGCGCTTTAACACCCACGATGTACAGGGCTTGTCGCATTCGGATTTTGAATGTGCCGCGCTTTGCGATGCACTCGTGACACCTGCCACAACGCAGTCCCCCGCTTGAGTAGCGCAACCACACTCGCGCCTGGTTTGGTCGTTGCCAGCCATGGCCGCCATGTCTGGGTAGAAACCCCAGAGGGAGACAGACGCATCTGCCACCCGCGTGGCAAAAAAAACCAAACCGTGGTGGGGGACCGTGTTCTCTGGCAAGCCAGTGAAGACGAAGGCACCATCGAAAAAGTGCAGACTCGGCGCAACCTGTTTTACCGACAAGATGAGATCCGCACCAAATCCTTTGCTGCCAATTTAGACCAAGTGCTGGTTCTGATTGCCGCCGAGCCCGAGTTTTCAGAGAGCCAACTGGTGCGTGCCTTGATTGCCGCTGAAGCGGAAAAAATACGCCCCATCATTGCCTTGAACAAAAGTGATTTACAAGCACCCTTCGCACGCGCTTGGCTGCGCATGCAAGCGTACAAGGATATGGGTTACGAGGTGGTAGCCCTTGCCCTCAAGCCCGCAAGCGATGCCCACCCAGCCACCGAATTGGGCATGCTCTTGCCCTTAATGCAGGGCAAAACCACACTCATTTTGGGCCCCTCGGGCTCAGGAAAAAGCACCTTGATTAACCGCCTCATCCCAGGCGCGCAGGTGTTGACCAACAGCATCTCCAGTGCGCTCAACTCCGGCAAACACACCACCACCAGCACCAGCTTGTACTGGACCGACCCAGCCAGAACCACCGCCATCATCGACTCGCCGGGGTTTCAGGAGTTTGGCCTTCACCACATCGACCCCGCGCAGCTCTGCAAGCTCATGCCCGACATTCAGGCGCATGCCGGCCACTGCAAGTTTTACAACTGCAGCCACCTGCACGAACCCGGCTGCGGCGTGCTGCAAGCACTGAAAGAGGCCCATCCACAGCCCCCCATCAGCGCCCACCGACACAAAATTTACAGCAACTTGTTTGCCGAACTTTCGCAGTCCAAGTTCAGCTAAAGCGGTGTTCGCGCCCCATGCAAGGGCGTTCCATTAAGCTGACTTGCGCGCCCCCGCATACGCCAAACCTGCTGCGACCGCGCCAAAGCGGTTGCCCTCCACCAAAGTGGCGTGGGGCATGGCTTGGCCCAATGCCAGCTTCAAAGGGCGCATGGCCGAAGACCCCCCCGTCAGATAAACCACCTGCACGCTGGGCAAGCCCGATTGCAGCACGCAGTCTTGTGCGCATTGCAGCACTTGGACAATGCTCTGCTCCAATGCCTGGGCCATGCCCTGGGCATGGATTTCGCAGCGCAATTGCACATCCAAAAAATCCAGCGCAATGGGGCTGCCTTGGTTGCTGTTGGAGCAGCTGATTTTGGCGGTTTCCACCTCGGCCAAAATACGGTGGCCGTACTGCTCTTGCAGCACGCACATCAAACGCGTGTGCAGCGCCAAATCAGCATAGTCACTCCACAGCTCCTTAGCAAAATGCATGGCCTTACGTGTATACGACTGGTGTATTAAGTGCCAAGTCGAGAGGTCAAAAAACACACTGTTGGGCACGGGCCGGGCGTTTTTCCCTAGGTGCTTGTAGCCCAAACTCGGCATCACGGCGTGGAGATTGAGCAGGCGGTCAAAGTCCGTGCCGCCAATATGCACACCTGTCGTGGACAGAATGTCCTGGCTGCGGTCCTTGAAACCACCGCGCTCTGGGTGCAACCGTATCACGGTGAAGTCAGACGTGCCCCCGCCTATGTCCACCACCAGCGCGGTGGTTTCTTGGGTCAGGCTTTGCTCAAAGTCCAGGGCAGCGGCAATGGGCTCTAGTTGGTAGTCGATGTGGGTAAAGCCTGCCTCCAAGGCGGCTTGGCCCAAGGTGGTTTGGGCCAGTGCGTCGCGCTCAGGGTTGCCATCGACAAAGTACACAGGGCGGCCCAACATGGCGTGGGTAAAGACCATGCCACTCTGCGCCTCGCAGCGGCGTTTAAGCTCTTTCAAAAACAGCACCACAATGTCAAAAAAACGCAGCGATTGGCCGTTGACCGCCGTGTACTCCTGCATCAAGGCGCTACCCAGCAGGCTCTTCAATGAGCGCATTAAGCGGCCTTCACTCCCGGCCAAATAGGCTTGCATGGCTTGGCTGCCAAAAAGCACGGCGGGTGGGTCGTTGGCGAAAAAAACCGCCGTGGGCATTTCGGCGCGCTTGCCATCTAAATGAAGCACCTGCAAACCTGCGACGGGGTCTACATAGGCGGCGGCTGAATTGGAGGTTCCAAAGTCAATTCCTAGTACGGGGTTCATGCAATCACTCACGCTGCCAACACGCTTTGAAAAAATGCAGAAATGTCGCTTATCTCTTGCGGATGCACGCTATGGGGCATGGGGTAGGTATGCCACTGCACCGCGTAACCCAAGCCTGTCAACACATTGCACGACTCTTGCGCACGCGGTAACGCCACCACCGGGTCCTGGGTGCCATGGGCCATGAAAATCGGCGTTTGCGCATTGGCCGGGTGACGCTGTGCCGCCACTTGGTCGGCCAAGGGCAAATACCCCGACAAGGCCACGATACCTGCCAAGCGCGTAGGCCAGCGCAGCGCGGTGTGCAGCGCCATTGCACAACCTTGGCTAAAACCTGCCAAAACAATGCGCTCGCTGGCGATGCCGCGCGCGATTTCGTTGTCTACCAAAGCGGCAATAGCGCAGCGTGAGCGCTCAATGCCGGCCGCATCTTGTTGCTGCAACAAGTTCGGGCTGGCAATGTCGTACCAAGCGGGCATGACATACCCCCCATTGACCGTTACCGGCATCTTGGGCGCATGGGGAAAAATAAAACGAACCGGCCCACAGCCGCGCAAATCGAGCTCGGGGACCAAGCCCGCAAAGTCATTGCCATCTGCCCCTAAGCCATGCAGCCAAATCACTGCGGCGCCAGGGTTGGCTGCGGTTTCATGTTCAATGCGAGGAAGTAAGTTTGTCATAGTCAAAAATGTGTCCGAAAAACCATCCGCTAGGGACAGCAAAGTTAAATAATGCAGTGCAACAGCGCGCCAAACCCATTCGGTTCAACCGCACAGTAAGCCGCGAGGTGCACTCTACAGCGTGCACTCCGCGTGGTTCATTCCATATTCCAGCGCAGGCCTGGGGGTGCGCTCAAGATAACATTCAAAATTACGGTGGAAATTACCTTGGAAATTACGTTGGAAATTACCCTGAAAACTGCGCTGCGCCATGCATGCATAGCTGCCGCAATGGGCCCATACTGGCTTGGGCAGAGGTAGCGTAAACACCAACCCGTACAACCCGCACCGCATCGCCCCAACCCTATCCGCAGCACCCATCTGGGTCCCATAACGCAAGCCACTGGGGAGAGCTATGCTAGCAAAGCCTGCGCAAACTCATGGGCGTTAAATGGCGCTAATTCTTCGAGCTTTTCACCGACCCCAATGAAGTAAACCGGAATAGGCC
>JBIPME010000397.1:0-2904 GCA_044369275.1 Rhodoferax sp. | reverse complement strand
CTGCGCGGGATGGGCCGCATTGCCTGTGCCTGGCGCGTTGGGCGCATCCAAGGGGGCCGAGGGTGTGGGCGGGTTGGAAGGGGCGGCTGACGGTGCCAACGGTGCCAACGGTGCAAATGATTCCGATTGCGTTGCATGCGTTGTATGCGCTGCTTGCTCCGTATAGGGCGGGCCTACGCTGATGTGCGTTAATTGTGCCAGCCCCACGCTCAGGGTGCCGGTCTTGTCAAACACCACCGTGTCCACCCGGTGCGCCAGCTCCAGCGCCTGCATGTCTTTGACCAAAATGCCATGCTGCGCCGCCACACCCGTGCCCGCCATAATGGCCACGGGTGTGGCCAAACCCAGGGCGCAGGGGCAGGCAATGACCAACACCGCCACCGCATGCAGCACCGCAGTGGCCATGCCCGCGCCACTCCACCACCATGCCAGCCAGGTCAGTAGCGCCAACACCAGCACCACCGGCACAAACACGGCACTCACCCGGTCCACCAAGCGCTGCACCGGCGCTTTGGCGGTTTGCGCGTTCTCGACCAAGCGAATCATTTGCGCCAACACCGTGGCCGCCCCGACGGACTGCACCCGGACCACCAAAGCCCCATCGCCGTTGAGCGATCCGCCCGTCACCCAAGCGCCAACGCGCTTGTCTACCGGCAAAGACTCCCCGGTCAACATGGACTCATCGGCCTGCGAAACCCCGTCCAGCACCACCCCATCCACCGCAAACCGCGCACCGGGTTTGACCAGCACCCGGTCGCCGCGCAGCACTTCGGCCAGAGGCACCTCCACCGCAGCATCCCATGGCGTTGCCAGCGCCGCCAGCCCCGCCAGTGTTGCCGCAGGCTGCGCCGCATCGTTAGCTTGTGGGGCTGGTGCGCTGGGTGCGCTGCTAGATGCGTTGGGTAGCCCATCGCTGGGCAGTACATGCGCGGTTAAGGGGCGCAGCGCATGCAGGGCGCGAATGGCGGCTGTGGTTTGCTGCTTGGCACGTACCTCTAGCCACTTGCCCAAGAGCACCAAGGTAATCACCACCGAGCTGCTCTCAAAATACAGCTGCACCTCGGCACCCGGTGCCGCGTTGAGCCACAGGTAAACCGACAACAGCCAAGCCGCCGTGGTGCCCAAGGCCACCAGCACGTCCATATTGCCCGCACCCGCGCGCACAGCGCGCCAAGCGCCTTGGTAAAAGCGTGCGCCCAGCACCCACTGCACCGGCGTGGCCAGTAAAAACTGCCACAGCGGCGCCAGCATGCGGTGTTCGCCCCCCAGCTGCGCCACCATGGGCCACAGCAAGGGCAGCGACAACGCCAGCCCCCAGGCCACGGGCGCAAAGCCGCTCCAGGTGGACACCGCAGGCTCCACCGTTTGCGGTGCACGCGGCACATAACCCGCAGCCCGCACCGTGCGGCGCAAACGTGCCTCCATCGTGGCAAGTGCTTCCGAATGTGCTGCTGAGGGGGCTTCTGTGGGGGGGTGGGTCGATGCTGCTTGCGGTGGTGCCACAGCCTCTGGCTGCGCTGCGGCCCGCCAAGTTTGCGCATCGTTATCGAGCGTGATGCGGGCAGACTCCGTGGCCAGGTTCACGCTGACACCGTGCACGCCCGGCACGTTTTTCAACGCCCGCTCCACACGCTGTACGCAGGACGCACAGCGCATGCCCGAAATCCCAATGTCCAAAGTCTCCATACAATGCCCTTTTAATTTTTTTTGCCGTAGTGGCTGCATTAACCCCATTTGTCATAGGGGGCAGCGTCTGCAAAATAATTTTTTCACCACGGTGGCCGCACTTTTCCATCAGTGCGGATTGCGCCTTACTTTGACCGCCTGCATGCCCACAACCCACCCTCGCCGCAGCCCTTTTGCCCATACTATGCCAGTTTTAGCCATCCTCGCCTTGTTGGGCAGTTTGATCAGTTTGTGTGCGGGCACTTCTTACGCCAAACAGCTGTTTCCCGTCATCGGTGCCGCAGGCACCACCAGCTACCGCCTGTTTTTCTCCGCCATGCTGCTCACCTTGCTTTGGCGGCCTTGGCGCAGGCACTGGGGGCGTGCCGATCTTGTGCCTTTGCTCTTGTACGGCGGCACCTTGGGGTGCATGAACCTGTTTTTCTACCTCACCCTAGAGACCATTCCCTTCGGCTTGGCACTGGCCATTGAATTTACCGGGCCCCTGGCGGTTGCGCTGTGGTCTTCAAAACGCAAGCTCGATTTTGTATGGATTGCCCTGGCGGCGATGGGCTTGGCCTACCTCCTGCCGTGGCCCGGCTCGGCCAGCAACTTAGACCCCCGAGGCATTGGTTTTGCGCTGCTGGCCAGCCTGTGCTGGGCGCTCTACATCGTCTTTGGCAAAGAAGCCGCCACCCGCTACGGCGGCTTTGCCACCCCCATGGGCATCCTCATTGCCGCCTTGGTGGTCACCCCCGTTGGCATCTACAGCGCAGGCAGCACCTTGCTCACCCCGTCGCTGCTGCTCGCGGGTGTGGTGGTGGCCGTGGTCTCCAGCGCCGTGCCCTATAGCTTAGAAATGTACGCCTTGCGCCATCTGCCAAGGCAGACCTTTAGCACCATGCTCAGCCTCGAACCCCTTGTGGGCGCTATGGCCGGTTGGCTGTTTTTGTCCGAATCCCTGCACCTGAGCCAGGTCGTCGCCATGGGGGCGATTGTGTTGGCCTGCGTGGGCAGCGCCAGCATGGTGGGCAATACGCAGGCGGCCAGCGAGAAGGGGTAAAGCGAGATGGGCTAAAGCTTTAAGGTTTAAAGCGAGAAGGCGTTAAATCGTTAAGGCGTTAAGGCGTTAAGGATTGCGATGGTGGTAAAGCGCTTTGGATTTCAGCAATAGTGCCGCACAACCCAAGCCCAGCACGGCCCCCACCAAAGAGCCCGCAAAAATATCAATGGGGTTGT
>JBIPME010000395.1:0-2905 GCA_044369275.1 Rhodoferax sp. | reverse complement strand
GCGTGGTCTGCGTAGTAGTTATGGTCAATGTCAGCGATTTGCAAATGCGCTTTAAAGATTGTGGATTTCAATGCCATCGGGTTGGGCCTTATACCCGGCGCGCCAGCTCGGCCGCTTTGCCGGTGTAGCTGGCTGGGGTCATGGCGAGGAGGCGGGTTTTTTCTGCCTCCGGAATGTCTAAACCGGCAATAAATCCGTGCATCAGGGCTTGGGTCATCGCCGCACCCCGGGTGAACTGCTTGAGCTGCTCGTAAGGCTGCGGCAGGCCGTAGCGGCGCATGACGGTTTGAATGGGCTCGGCCAACACCTCCCAGGCATTGTCCAGGTCTTGGGCAATCGCCACTTCGTTAATTTCCAGCTTATTGAGCCCTGCCATCAGCGCTTGGTAGGCCAAGGCCGCGTAGCCCAGTGCCACCCCCATATTGCGCAGCACCGTGGAGTCTGTCAAATCGCGCTGCCAGCGGCTGATGGGCAACTTTTCACTCATGTGCTTGAGGACGGCGTTGGACAGCCCTAGGTTGCCCTCGGCATTTTCAAAATCAATGGGGTTGACTTTGTGCGGCATGGTGCTGGAGCCCACTTCGCCATCGCGCAGCTTTTGTTTGAAATAACCCAAAGAAATATAGCCCCAAATGTCTCTGGAGAAATCAATCAAAATCGTATTCGTGCGCGCAATGGCATCGAACAACTCGGCCATGTAGTCGTGGGGCTCGATCTGAATGCTGTAGGCTTGAAAGTTCAACCCCAAACCCAGCGGCTCTGGGGTTTCTATGACTTTTTTACTGAAGCTTTCCCAATCAAAGTCCGGCCACGCCGACAGATGGGCGTTGTAGTTGCCCACCGCGCCATTCATTTTTGCCAAAATTTTGACACCGGCAATGCGCTCGCAGGCGTTTTGCAAACGCACCAAGACGTTGGCAATCTCTTTGCCCACGGTGGTGGGGCTGGCGGTTTGCCCATGGGTGCGGCTGAGCATCGCGACGTCGGCGTGGCTGTAGGCCAACTCGCGCAGTTTGAGCGCCATTTTCTCCAACAAGGGCAGCAGCACCGTGTCGCGTGCGCACCGCAGTTGCAGGCCATGGCTGGTGTTGTTGATGTCTTCACTGGTGCACGCAAAGTGCACGAATTCGGCCGCATCTTGCAACTCGGGCCGCGCCTCGAATTTGGATTTAATCCAATACTCCACCGCCTTCACGTCGTGGTTGGTGGTTTTTTCAATTTCTTTGATGGCATAACCATCGGCTTCGGAAAAATTTTTAACCAAGCGCAACAAATAAGTGCGCGCGCCCGCCGTGAGTGGCTTAAATTCAGCAAAGCCCGCATCGCTTAAGGCTATGAACCATGCCACTTCCACCTGAACACGGCGGTGCATATAGCCTAATTCGCTGGTAATAGTGCGTAGTTGCGAGAGTTTGGCGGAGTAACGTCCGTCCAAAGGCGAGAGTGCAGAAATGGCAGAGAAAGTCATGGCCGCATTGTAGATTGTCACAACGCCAGGCCTACCCCCCATACCCTATGGATAGAATCAGCTGCCCACCAACACCAACACAAAAATGAAACTACTTGGATCCAACACCAGTCCATTCGTGCGCAAGGTTCGCATTGTTATGGCGGAGAAAAAACTAGAGTACACCCTCATTTCAGAAGACGTATGGGCCAAGGACAGCACCATCAGCCAGTCCAACCCACTGGGCAAAGTACCCTGTTTACTCATGGATGGTGCCGATGCATTATTCGATTCCCGTGTCATCGTGGAGTACCTAGACACCCTTTCCCCCGTTGGAAAATTGATCCCAGCGAGCGGGCGCGAACGCGCAGAAGTCAAAACTTGGGAAGCCTTGTCCGATGGCCTGCTCGAAGCCGCCATCTTGGCCCGCCTAGAAGCCACTTGGGATGGTCGCACGCCCGACCAGCGCAGCCCCGCTTGGATAGACAGGCAGCTCAGCAAAATCAACTGCACACTGCAAGCCATGTCCCAAAGCTTGGGCGACAAACCCTATTGCACAGGCATTCATCTTTCTTTGGCAGACATCGCGCTGGGCTGTGCCTTGGATTATTTGCGCTTTCGCTTTGCCGACATACCGTGGCAAAAAGACTACCCCAATTTGCAAAAAATCCATGAAAAACTATCACAAAGAACCAGTTTTTCCGACAGCGCGCCGCATTAATCGCGATTTACTTGGTTATGTTTAAGTTTGGTAACTCTTTCTTACCTTAAATAACTAGGAACATGGCGTGGTGACAAGTACATTTAAATCGCTATGTCACCTTCCAAAGCCATTTACAAATGCCATATTTGCGCCGCTGTGAGTTACCAGCGTGTTGTCAGACGCGACAACAACGGCGTCCTACAACCCACGGGCCAATACCGCTGCACGGGGTGCAGAAACGTATTTGAGTCCTTGCAATCTTGGTGGCGCCCCAACCACAGCGTCAAGCTAGAAGCGTCTACCGTCTCCTGAACGGATTGCCTAAAACGCTAAAGCGCCAGCCAGCACGCGCCTGCGCTTTGAGACTTTGCGCCCATTTCAACGCATGCGCAGTGCATGCGGCGCTAGCCCGTTAAAATCCTCCCACGGCACGCAGCTCCGGCGGGCCCCATCCTTTGTGTTGCGGAGCCATGTCGAGGACTACCATGTACAAAAACCTCACGTCTTGCGCACCCTGTTGTGCCGCACGTGTAAAAACCATCCCCCACGCGCATTTGCATTCCCACGCCCATTTGCACGCCCATTTCCACCCCCATTTGCACACCCCTTTCCAGGCACGTTTTCATTCACGTGTCCATGCCCAGTCCCATGGTATGCAATGCAGGCCGAGTGCAGCGCAGCTGCTGGGGGTTGCGTAATGGCCTACCAAGTCAAAGAAATTTTTTACACCTTGCAAGGTGAAGGCGCGCACGCGG
>JBIPME010000396.1:0-2905 GCA_044369275.1 Rhodoferax sp. | reverse complement strand
CAACACTTGGCTCGATTGCAAAGCGGCTTGCATATCAGCGGTGACTTGAATGCCGGTGGCTTGCCCCATCATCGCACCCGCATCTTGTCCAAGGGCGGGGCTCCCCGGCCTGTCCAGCGCGCCGACGAGGCGGCAGTCGTCGCTTGCGCGAATCGCTTCAATGAGCATTTGCCCCATGCGCCCAGTAGCGCCCGCAACGGTAATTTGGTGAGTCGTCATAAATAACTATCTTGTCTCTTGGTGCATGGCAAGAACCCCGCCCTGCTGCTAATCAGAAGACCCTAGCGGGGGGTACACAGTGGATTTGGCAGCCGCGCTGGGCTTTGCCGGTTCGGTGGGGCGTTGCGGCGCGGGAAACTGGGCCAACTTCTCGGGGGGCGCTTCGAGTGCCGGCAAGCCGCCTGACTGCGCCCCCGATTTCAAGGTGGCCACAAACTCGGCTTCGCTTGGCAAATCGTCAGCCTCGATTCTTTCAACCAAATCGGCTTTGAAAAACAGCGTCACCCGGCGCGATTGTTGCACTGCGCCTTGGCGTTTGAGCGAAAAAACATAGTCCCAGCGCTGGTTGTGAAAAATACTGGTTAAGAGCGGGGTGCCTAAAATATTGCGCACCACTGCACTGGGGGTGCCAACTTTCACCAAGGCGAGCTGCTCTCGGGTTACAACATTGCCTTGAACAATGTCAATTTTGTAGGGTGAGACGATGCCCAACAGGCGTTGTTCAGTGGGTGTGCTGCCGCATGCCGCGCACAACGCAACAGCCAAGGCAAGAGGAAGGCGAAAAAGCAAACGTAACATGGTGGGGGGTATGGGCGATATGATGCTGGGATTGTAGCGGCTGGTGTCCCCCTTCAACACGCCGCACGCAGCCCCATTGAATCTATGACCAATATTGATGAACTTAAAAGCACTGGCCTAAAGGCAACGGGCCCTCGCCTGAAGATTTTGGAGGTGTTCCAGCGCAGCCAGCAACGCCACTTGAGCGCGGAAGATGTGTTCCGCGTTTTGGTGCAATCCCACTCCGACGTAGGACTGGCGACCATTTACCGCGTTTTGACCCAGTTTGAACAGGCGGGCATTTTGACGCGCAGCCATTTTGAGAGTGGCAAAGCGGTATTTGAGTTAGACCAGGGCGAGCACCATGACCACCTTATTTGCCTGGACTGCGGCAAAGTGGAGGAGTTCTACGATGCCGCCATTGAACAGCGCCAACATGCAGTTGCCAAGGCGAAGGGGTTCACCATTTCAGACCACGCCTTGAGCCTGTACGCCACTTGCAACGATGCACAGTGCCCGCACCGTTTACCGGCGACTTAGCGTGCAACAGCTTCTCTGACTTCTGCGCAACGGGGCGCAAGCTTGGCCTGCACCCACGTGATCCCCCATCAGTTGTCTTGCACCATGGCTTTGCGGTGGCGCTCTACAAACTCTTGGTAGGTGTCGATGCCACGCAGTTGCAAAATGGTGTTGCGCACCGCGGCTTCCACCAATACGGCAATATTGCGCCCGGCAACCACCTGAATGACGACTTTGCGAATCGGCACGCCCAAAATATCTTGGGTGAGCGGCTTAGAGGGAATGCGTTCGTACTCGCGCTCTAAAGTCTCGCGGCGCACCAAATGCACAATGAGCTTGAGGCGCATTTTTCGGCGCACCGCGGTTTCGCCAAAAATGGTGCGAATGTCCAGCAAGCCAATGCCGCGCACCTCCAGCAAATTCTGAAGCAGCTCGGGGCAGCGCCCCTCAATCGTGGTCTGGTTAATGCGGTAAAGATCAACGGCATCATCGGCCACCAAGCCATTGCCGCGAGAAACCAGCTCCAAGCCCAGCTCACTTTTACCCAAACCGGACTCACCGGTAATGAACACCCCTAAGCCCAAAATATCCATAAACACGCCGTGCATGGACATGCGGTCCGCAAAGTGTTTGGACAGATAGGCACGCAAAACGTCGATCACAAAAGCGGACGACTCGCGCGTGGCAAACATGGGGATCTGGGCACGTTCGCACATGGACATCAAGGCCGGCGGTGCCAAGTGGCCATCGGCCAAAATCAAAACGGGGGGCTCCAACGTTACGATGCGTGCGACACGCCGAGCACAATCGTCTGCGGAAGCATTGGCCAAGTAAGCGATTTCCCGCTCGCCCAAAATTTGAACACGGTAGGGGTGGATGTAGTTCAAGTAACCGACCAAGTCAGCCCCCGAACGTGCAGCGCGCACAGCAACCTCATCAAAACGCCGCTCCGAAGCCCCCAAGCCTGCCACCCACTCCCACTTGAGATGGTCTCGAAAACTCTCGAACAAAACATCCGCGCTAATAACTGTGGGCTTCACATCAGCTACTTTGTAAAGGTGACTTCAAGGAAAAAACGGGGGCACTGGCTGACGCAATCTGCGCCTACTCCACTCGCACCGACTGCCAACCGGCAATCAAACTGTGCAATTCAACGGCATCTGTGCTGGAACTTAGGCGCTCACGCAAAGACGCGTCACTGAGCAACTCGGCAATTTCAGACAGAATTTCCAAATGCCGCTGTGTTGCTGCCTCTGGCACCAATAGAAAAATGAGCAATATGACGGCTTTTTCGTCTGGGGCATCAAAACCAATGGGTTTTGCCAACTTCATGACGGCGGCCAAAGGCGCTTTTAAGCCCTTGATGCGCCCATGGGGAATGGCGACACCGTGGCCCAAGCCCGTTGAGCCCAAGCGTTCGCGAGAAAACAAACTGTCCGTTACGAGCGCACGGCTTAAGCCGTGCAAACTTTCAAACAGCAGACCAGCCTCTTCAAAAGCTCTTTTTTTACTGGTGGCATCTACTTCCACAACAGTATGCGCGGGGGTCAAAATAGAGGAAAGTCGGTTCATGGTGTGGGTGGATTATGCACATAAAAAAACCGCCTTG
>JBIPME010000394.1:0-2916 GCA_044369275.1 Rhodoferax sp. | reverse complement strand
ACCACGACCATCAACACATCCCACAAATTGACGGTATCTTCGTTTTGATTGTCCAATGCTAAATCCTCTAAAAATTACAAACTACTCGACCATGCTGCATCCAGTGATCTGATGGATAATGCTTTGGCCATTTGCTAAGGTTATAACCGCCCTATTGCGCTATTACCCTGTCGCTAACGTCGCTACAGCCAATTAGTGCTTAGCAGTCTGAAAATCCATCCACCGACTGGTTGCCATGGCGACGAGCATGCCAAAGTAACTGTACATTTTTCCATCGTTTCCAAAGAACCACAAACCAACACCCAACACAACCACACCAACCATCGAGTCAATCATCCATTGCACTAATTTGGAGCGCCTTGACAAATTATTTTTCAAAACAAGGGGGGATATGCCCCCTACCATGGCCGCAGTGGCAACGGCGGGCAGTATAAAGTTAACGATGTGATTCAAAAAAAGCAGCATATCCATATGACCAGATTTTATAATCGAGCCTCTCTATTATGGCAGTCTGGACATTAGGAATTAACCACACCACCGCACCGTTGGACCTGCGGGGCAGGTTTGCGTTCGCGGTCGATCAAATCGCGCCCCAACTACAGGCATTGCGCCAATCGTTGTCTGCGCAGCCAGAAGCCGCCATTGTTTCCACTTGCAACCGCACGGAAATTTATGGTGTTGGCGATGAAACCGCTTTCGAGCCTGCATTGGCTTGGCTGGCACAACACGGGGGCATTTCAAGCCAGAGCCTGCGCACTTACACCTACCATTTGGTGCATGACCAAGCCGCCCGCCATGCATTTCGGGTGGCCAGTGGACTCGATTCCATGGTCTTGGGTGAGCCCCAAATTTTGGGGCAACTCAAAGATGCAGTGCGCGCGGCCGAAGCAGCCGGGGCTTTGGGCAGCACGCTGTCGCAATTGTTTCAGCGCTCCTTCTCCGTTGCCAAAGAAGTCCGCAGCTCTACCGAAATTGGCAGCCATTCGATCAGCATGGCGGCTGCGGCAGTTCGTTTGTCGGCACAGTTGTTTGAAGATTTAAGCCAGGTCAAAGTCCTGTTCGTGGGCGCGGGTGAAATGATCGAGCTGTGCGCCACCCACTTCGCCGCCAAAACGCCTAAGTCCATCACCATCGCTAACCGTACACGCGCACGGGGCGAAAAACTGGCATTGCGTTTTGCTGGGGAATCCATGTCCTTGGTTGATTTACCTGACCGACTGCACGAGTTTGATGCCATTGTGAGCTGCACCGCCAGCAGCTTGCCCATTATTGGACTGGGGGCTGTGGAGCGGGCTTTAAAAAAACGCAAACACCGCCCCATTTTCATGGTCGATTTGGCTGTACCGCGTGACATTGAACCCGAGGTCAAAGAGCTAGACGACGTTTACCTCTACACCGTCGACGATCTCGCTGGTGTTGTCCAAAACAACCAAGCCAACCGCTTGGCTGCAGTGGCGCAAGCAGAGGCTATTGTGGATGCTGGCGTGCAAAGCTTTATGCACTGGGTAGCGCAGCGCCAAACCGTTCCCTTGATTCAACAGCTCAACAGCCAAACCGACCAATGGCGAACGGCGGAGCTCGCGCGTGCGCGTAAACTGCTTGCCAAAGGTGCCGACATGGACACCGTGTTAGAAGCACTGTCCAAAGGGCTCACGCAAAAAATGCTACACGGTGCTTTCACGCAATTGCAAAATCCAGGCACACGGGAACAAGCCAGCCTGGCGATTCGCCAATTCTTTTTAAACAAAGAGCGTTAGCAACGCTCTACCGCAGCAACGCAAGACGACGATACTTTGGTACGAAAATTTGCGAATGCGCAGCAAAGTACCTCCATTGAAGTAGCCCCTTGCGCCCCGCTTTCAACACAACCCGACTGACTCGATTGACTCGACTGATCCGAACGAACCGACTAAACACACGGAATCCCCTGAATCCATGAAACCCTTTTTACGCCAACAACTCAACCGCTACGCTGACCGCCTCGGGGAACTGGAATTTTTACTTTCGCGCGAAGACATCATGCAAGACATGAAACAGTTTTTACTGCTTTCACGTGAACACACCGAAGTGGCCGCTGTGACCAGCCGCTGGGCCCGCTACCAAACGCGTGAGGCCGACCTTGCAAGCGCCATCGAACTGCAAAGCAACAGCAAAGAAGACGCCGAAATGGCGGCCATGGCGCAAGAAGAAATCGACAGCGCCAACGCCGAATTGGCCCAGCTAGAGCGCGAATTGCAGCGCATGCTGCTGCCCAAAGACCCCGACGATGTGCGCAATGCCTTTGTCGAAATCCGTGCAGGCACCGGCGGCGATGAGTCGGCGCTGTTTGCAGGCGATTTGGCACGCATGTACACCCGCTACTGCGACAGCAAAGGCTGGAAAACCGAAATCGTCAGCGCCTCCGAAAGCGAAATCGGCGGCTACAAAGAAGTGGTACTGCGGATCGAGGGCGACCAAGTCTATGGCGCGCTTAAATTCGAATCGGGTGGCCACCGCGTGCAACGCGTACCCGCTACCGAAACCCAAGGCCGCATCCACACCAGTGCCTGCACCATCGCCGTACTGGCAGAACCCGATGAAACCGTCGCCATTCAAATCAACCCGGCAGACTTGCGCATAGACACCTACCGCGCCAGCGGCGCAGGCGGCCAGCACATTAACAAAACCGACTCCGCTGTGCGCATTACCCACTTACCCACGGGCATCGTCGCCGAATGCCAAGATGGGCGCAGCCAGCACAGCAACAAAGCGCAAGCGCTGCGCGTGCTGACAGCGCGCATCCAAGAAAAAGACCGCAGCGAACGTGCCGCCAAAGACGCAGCCCAACGCAAAAGCCTGATTGGCAGCGGCGACCGCAGCGACCGCATCCGCACCTACAACTTTCCGCAGGGACGCTTTACCGACCACCGCATCAAC
>JBIPME010000038.1:0-9359 GCA_044369275.1 Rhodoferax sp. | reverse complement strand
TTATAAATTCACGATGATGCAGGTGGTGTTGCACCAGTTTCCTGGCGCACAGGTGGAGTACCGTTTCAAATGCCGCAATCCGGGCATTGCCTTGGGGGTTTTTGAAGCGGAAATTGTGGAAGAAATTCGCGCGCTGTGCCAATTGCATTTTCAGGAAAGCGAGTTGGCTTATTTGCGTTCTCTGCGGTTTATCAAGAGCGATTTTGTGGACTTTTTGGGCCTGTTCAAGCTCAATGAAAAGTACATTTCGGTGCACGCCTTGGACACGGGGGAGTTGGAGATTGGCATCGTAGGGCCATGGCTGCACACGATTTTGTTTGAAATTCCGGTGCTGGCGATTGTCAATGAAGTTTACTTTCGCAATACCCAAAAAGTGCCCGATTTCCCCGAAGGCCGCAGACGCTTGGACACCAAAATTGCGCAGCTGCGCAGCGATGGCTTGCAGGATTTAAAGATTGCCGATTACGGCACGCGCAGGCGTTTTTCGCGTGCTTGGCATGAAGAGGTGATGCGCGTTTTGTGTGCGGGTCTAGGCACCCAGCGCAGTCCGGGGCACGCCAGCCTGCAACCTGGCCAATTGGCGGGCACGAGCAATGTGTTTTTGGCGATGAAGTTGGGTTTGATTCCTCTGGGCACCATGGCCCATGAGTATTTGCAAGCTTCGCAGGCCTTGGGGCCGCGGCTGCGGGACAGCCAAATTTTTGCATTTGAATCTTGGGCGAAAGAATACCGAGGCGATTTGGGCATTGCCTTGAGCGATGTGTATGGAATGAGTGCGTTTTTGCGCGATTTCGATATGTACTTTTGCAAGCTCTTCGACGGTGCGCGCCACGACAGCGGTGACCCGTTCGATTGGGGCGAGCGCATGCTAGACCATTACGCCCGCAACCGGGTGGACCCCCGCACCAAGACTTTGATTTTTAGCGATGGCTTGACCGTGCCCCGCACGATTGAGTTGTACCAGCAGTTCCGAGGCCGTTGCCAACTGGCCTTTGGCATCGGCACCAATTTGACCAACGACCTAGGCTACGAGCCCCTGCAAATTGTGATCAAAATGGTCCGCTGCAATGGCCAACCCGTAGCCAAGTTGTCGGACACGCCTTCTAAAAACATGTGCCAAGATGAGAGATACCTAGCCTACCTGCGCCAGGTGTTTCAAATTGCACAACCTGAGTGAGTTGCTATGCCTGCCCCCAGTACTTTTGCGCAGTCAACGTCTGCCTCGTCTGCCTCGTCTGCCTCGTCTGTATCTTCTGCTTCCTCGCTTTGCGCAACCCCGCACGCATCCGAGCCCCCGCGCATTTTGCTGACGCGGGCCATTTTTCCTGAAGTGGTGCAAGGTTTGCAAACCCATTTCAGGGTGGAGTCCAACCAAGACGATGCGCTGTGGAGTCCCTCGGAATTGGTGCAACGCCTGCAAGGCAAGGCGGGGGTCTTGATGACCGGCGTGGAGCGCGTGTCTGCGGATTTGTTGCGCCAGTGTCCGGCGCTCAAAATCTGCGCCAACATGACCGTGGGTTACAACAACTTTGACCTCGCGGCCATGACTGCTGCAGGCGTGCTGGGCACGAATGCGCCCGATGTGCTGAGCGAAACCACAGCGGACTTTGGTTTTGCATTGCTAATGGCCACAGCACGGCGCATCACCGAGAGCGAGCATTACCTGCGTGCGGGGCAGTGGACGCGCTGGCGCTACGACCTGTTTGCGGGGGCGGAAATCCATGGCAGCACCTTGGGCATTATTGGCATGGGGCGCATAGGCCAGGCCATTGCCAAGCGCGCAGCCCACGGCTTTGGCATGCAAGTGCTCTACCACAACCGCAGCCGACTCGATGCCGCCACCGAGGCCCAATGCCGTGCCAGCTACGCCAGCAAAGAGGCGCTGCTACAGCGTGCAGACCACGTCATGCTGGTGCTGCCCTACAGCGCTGCCGCGCACCACACCATCGGGGCTGCCGAGTTGGCGTTGATGCGTCCCACGGCCACTCTGGTCAACATTGCGCGCGGTGGCATTGTGGACGATGCCGCCTTGGCACAAGCGCTGCACAACGGCAGCATCGCCGCGGCGGGGCTGGATGTGTTTGAGGGCGAGCCCACCGTGCACCCCGCGCTGCTAGCCTTGCCCAATGTGGTGCTCACGCCGCATATTGCCAGCGCCACCTTGGGCACCCGGCGCGCCATGGCCGACTTGGCGGTGCGCAACTTAGAGGCCTATTTCTTGCAGGGCCAGGCCATAACGCCCCTTAACCCCGAAGTGCTGCTGGGCAGCGCTGTTTGAAAGCTGCATGTGCAAGAACTACTTCTCGTCGCCGTCTTGGCCGTCTTGGCTTTGGTACTGGTCCATGCCATTTTGTTTTTGCGCTGGCAGGCGCGTGCTGCCAGTGGCATGGGTTTGGACATGCTGGCACAGGCCCATGAGTCTGCCCGCAAAGAGCTGCTCACTTTACTGGGCACCAGCGTGGAGCGGCTAGAGCGTGGGCTGCGCCGCGACTTAGATGAAAATGCCCGTGGCAGCCGCCAAGAGTTGGCGCAACAGCTCACTGCGGTGCAACAAGTGTTGCTGCAACTCCATGGCGAGAGTGCACGAACCCAAAACAGCCAGATCGATGCCTTTGGGCAGCAGCTTGCGCAACTGCAAAAGTCGTTGTCGGACACCTTGGCGCAGCAACTCAGCGGGGTGTCTGAATCCAATGCGCGGCGTATGGCCGAAATTCGCCAAACTTTGGAAACCCAGTTGGCGCAACTGCAAACCACCAATACCGCCAAACTCGAAGAAATGCGCGCCACGGTGGACGAAAAACTGCAAGCCACCTTGCAAGCCCGTTTGGGTGAAAGCTTCAAACAAGTCGCCGATCGCTTAGAGCAAGTGCACAAAGGCCTTGGCGAAATGCAAACCCTGGCCCAAGGCGTGGGCGACCTCAAGCATCTGCTGAGCAATGTCAAAACACGCGGCATGTTTGGCGAGGCGCAGTTGGCCAGCTTGTTGGAACAAGTTTTTGTACCCGACCAGTACGCCGTGCAGGTGGCCACCCGTCCGGGCAGCAAATTCGTAGTCGACTTTGCCATCAAGCTCCCCGGCAAAGCCGAGAACGGTGCGCCGCTGTGGTTGCCCATCGATGCCAAATTCCCCAATGAAGACTACGAACGCCTGCTAGACGCCCAAGGCCGTGCCGACGCTGTCGCAGCCGAGGTGGCGGCCAAGGCATTGGAGCTGCGGATTCGCTTAGAAGCCAAGTCCATGAATGAAAAATACGTAGAACCGCCCCACACCACGGATTTTGCGATTTTGTTTTTACCCACCGAAGGGCTGTATGCCGAAGTGCTGCGCCGCCCCGGCCTCATGGAAAGCCTGCAACGCGACCACCGCGTTACGCTGGCAGGCCCCACCACACTCTTGGCTATGCTGAGCTCTTTGCAAATGGGGTTTCGCACCTTGGCGCTGGAGCGGCGCAGCAGCGAAGTCTGGCAAGTCTTGGGGGCCGTGAAAAATGAATTCTCTAAATTTGGCGATGTACTCGCCCGCGTCAAATCACAAACCCAAACCGTACTCAACACGCTGGACAATGCCGAGGTTCGCAGCCGCGCCATGGGCAGGGCACTCAAACAGGTAGAAGCGCTGCCCGATGAACAAAGCCAAGCCTTGATTCGCATCGACAAAGACTTCGACCGTGACGCATGACAGCCTGGCTGTATGAAGCTGGCTAGGTGCCAAGTCCCGCCTGTTTGTATACAAGCTTGACGAATAAATCAGGTCTTTATGTGCGTTTTGGAGGGTGTGTTGGCCGGATTGTTGCTGGGGCTGGCTGCTGGTTTGCGGCCAAGTTGCCATTGACGCTGCCGTTCGCGTGCGCTGTTCTTTTGCGCTGCGGAGCTGGTGGCGTGGCAGCGTGGGCAGCTAACCCCGGCTTCGTACAGCGGGGACGCCAGAGCGCCTTCGGCCAGAGGTTGGCGGCACGCGCGGCACAGCTGGTGGTTGCCGGTTGCCAAGCCGTGGCCAACGGAGACGCGTTCATCAAAGACAAAACACTCTCCCTGCCACAGGCTTTGTGCGGCGGGCACGGACTCTAGGTATTTCAGAATGCCGCCTTCAAGGTGGTAAACCTCCTCAAAGCCCTGTGCACGCAGGTAAGCGGTTGATTTTTCACAGCGAATGCCGCCGGTGCAAAACATGGCCACTTTGGTTTTCTTTGGGCGGGCACCTGCCGTGGTCTCGGCCAGTTGCTCTGCCTGGGCAAGCCATGCGGGCAATTCTGAAAAGGTTTTGATATTCGGGTTGATTGCCCCTGCGAAGGTGCCCAAGTCGACTTCGTAGTCGTTGCGGGTGTCCACCAGCATGACCTCGGGGTCGCTGATGAGCGCGTTCCAGTCGCTGGCTTTGACGTAGGTTCCCGCTGCCTTGGTGGGACTGACGCCGGGCACCTGCATGGTGACGATTTCTTTTTTAAGCCGTACCTTCATACGGTAAAACGGCAATTTGTGCGTCCAAGATTCCTTGTGCTGCATGTCGCGCAGCAGCGGATCTTGGCGCAAAAAATCCAGCACGGCCTGCACCCCCGCAGGCGGGCCGGCAAGGGTGCTGTTAATACCTTCTTGTGCCAACAGAATTAAACCTTTGACCGCGTGCTGCTCGCACAGGGCAAGCAGCGGGGCTTTGCGGGCGGCGTAGTCCGGCAAGTCTACGAATTTGTAAAACGCAGCTACAAGGTAGGTCGTTGCGTGGACTGCGCTGGGCATGGTTTAACTGAACAGGTTTTTGATTTTGTCGGTCCAACTGTCGCCCGAAGGGGAGTGTTTGCCGCCGCCTTTTTTAAACGAATCTTCCAACTCGCGCAGTAAACGCCGTTGGGTTTCGTTGAGCTTGACAGGAATTTCGACGGTAATGTGGCAGTACAGGTCACCGGGGTAGTTGGAGCGCACGCCCTTGATCCCTTTGCCGCGCAGGCGAAATTGCTTGCCGGTTTGGGTGCCTTCGGGCAGGTCAATCGCGGCTTTGCCCGCCAGCGTAGGAACTTCAATTTCACCACCCAACGAGGCGGTAATGATGCTAATGGGCACCGAGCAATGAATATCGTCGCCGTCGCGCTCGAAGATGTCGTGCTTTTTCAGGCGAATTTCGATGTACAAGTCACCGGGTGGGCCGCCATTGGTGCCGGGTTCGCCGTTGCCTGTGCTGCGAATGCGCATGCCGCCGTCAATGCCTGCGGGTATTTTGACTTCCAAGGTTTTTTGCCGCTTGATCTTGCCTTGTCCATGGCAGGCTAGGCAGGGCTCGGGAATAATTTTCCCGCTACCTCGGCAGGTCGTGCAAGTTTGTTGAACACTGAAAAAGCCTTGGCGTATTTGCATCGAACCGGAGCCGGCACAGGTGGTGCAACTCTTGACCTGCGTACCTGGTTTGGCCCCCGAGCCTTTGCAGCTGTCGCAAGACTCCCAGCTGGGGATGCGGATTTGCGCGTCTTTGCCCTTAGCGGCTTCTTCTAAGGTGATTTCCAAGGCATAGCTGAGGTCGCTGCCACGGTAAACCTGACGCCCACCGTTGGCCCGCCCGCGCTGCTGTCCAAACATGTCACCAAAAATATCACCAAAAGCCTCGGCAAATCCGCCAAAGCCCTCTGCGCCAGCGCCGCCTGCACCGCCCCGGTTCGGGTCCACGCCTGCATGGCCGTATTGGTCGTACGCGGCGCGCTTTTGCGGGTCCGACAACATCTCGTAAGCCTCTTTGGCCTCTTTGAATTTTTCTTCGGCACCTTTGGCCCCATCGCCTTGGTTGCGGTCGGGGTGGTGTTTCATCGCGAGTTTGCGATATGCCTTTTTGATGTCCTCATCGGAGGCGTTTTTTACCACCCCCAGAGTTTCATAATAATCTCGTTTGGCCATGAATTATCCGCGCCTATTTACAGTACAAAAGCCGCGCTGATCCTATGTAAGGTGCTCAACGCGGCGCTTTTTAGCTAACCCGAACGTTTAAGTTGGATTTAGCCTTTTTTTACCTCTTTGACTTCTGCATCTACCACGTTGTCATCGGCAGGTTTCGCATTTTCTCCAGCTGCATGGCTTTGTGCTCCGCCTTGGGGGGCTTCGTTTTGCGCAGTTTCTTTGGCTTGCATGTCGGCATACATTTTTTCGCCTAGCTTTTGGCTGGCTGCCATCAGGGCTGCGTTTTTGCTGCTGATGTCGTCTTTGTCGCTGTTTTTCAAGCTGCTTTCCACGTCTTTGATAGCCGCTTCAATTTTTTCTTTTTCGCTTGCTTCGAGCTTGTCACCGTACTCGGTCAGGCTTTTCTTGACGCTGTGTACATTGGCTTCGGCTTCGTTTTTGGCTTGCACCAGTTCCAGCTTTTTCTTGTCGTCTGCGGCGTTGAGTTCGGCATCTTTGACCATTTGCTGAATCTCTGCCTCGGACAAACCAGAGTTGGCCTTGATCGTGATTTTGTTTTCTTTGCCTGTGCCTTTGTCTTTGGCACCTACGTGCAAAATGCCATTGGCGTCGATGTCAAAGGAAACTTCAATTTGCGGCGTACCACGCGCTGCTGGTGGAATGCCTTCTAGGTTGAACTCGCCCAGCATCTTGTTGGACAAGGCAATCTCGCGTTCACCTTGGAACACTTTGATGGTCACCGCAGGCTGGTTGTCGTCCGCAGTAGAGAAGGTTTGTGCAAACTTGGTCGGAATGGTGGTGTTTTTGCCGATCATTTTGGTCATGACCCCACCCAGCGTTTCAATGCCCAGCGACAAAGGTGTTACATCCAACAAGAGCACGTCTTTGCGGTCTCCCACCAGCACTTGGCCCTGAATCGCTGCACCCACGGCAACAGCTTCGTCAGGGTTCACGTCTTTGCGTGGCTCTTTGCCAAAAAGCTCTTTCACCTTTTCTTGTACCTTGGGCATGCGCGTCATACCGCCGACCAAGATCACATCATGGATCTCATTGACGTTCACGCCCGCATCTTTAATGGCGGTGCGGCAAGGTGCAATCGTGCGTTCAATCAATTCTTCGACCAGACCCTCTAATTTGGCGCGGGTCAGCTTGATATTCAAATGCTTAGGGCCACTGGCATCGGCTGTGATGTAAGGCAGGTTGATGTCAGTTTGTGCGCTGCTTGAGAGCTCAATCTTGGCTTTTTCTGCGGCTTCTTTCAGACGCTGCAAAGCCAGCACATCTTTGCCAAGGTCCACGCCCTGTTCTTTTTTGAACTCGCCGATGATGAAGTCAATAATGCGTTGGTCAAAGTCTTCACCGCCCAAGAATGTGTCGCCATTGGTGGAGAGCACTTCAAATTGTTTCTCGCCATCGACATCAGCGATTTCGATAATGGAGACGTCAAAAGTTCCACCACCCAAGTCATAGACGGCAATTTTGCGGTCGCCTTTTTCGTTCTTGTCGAGTCCAAAGGCCAAAGCGGCTGCGGTAGGCTCATTGATAATGCGCTTGACATCCAGGCCTGCAATGCGTCCGGCGTCTTTGGTGGCTTGGCGTTGGGCATCGTTAAAGTAGGCAGGCACCGTAATCACGGCATCGGTCACGGCTTCGCCCAGATAGTCCTCGGCGGTTTTCTTCATTTTGCGCAGAATGTCGGCACTGACTTGCTGTGGTGCCATGCGGTTACCGCGAACCTCGACCCAAGCGTCGCCGTTGTCGGCTGCGGCGATGGTGTAGGGCATCAGGTCAATGTCTTTTTGAACTTCTTTTTCCGAAAACTTGCGGCCAATCAAACGCTTCACTGCGTACAGCGTGTTCTTGGGATTGGTAACAGATTGGCGCTTTGCGGATGCGCCGACCAAAACTTCGCCATCCTCTTGGTAGGCAATGATGGATGGCGTGGTTCTTGCGCCTTCTGCATTTTCGATCACTTTGGCAACATTGCCTTCCATAATGGCCACGCAGCTGTTGGTGGTCCCGAGGTCAATTCCAATAATTCTTCCCATGATTAACTCCTGCTAATTTAAAAATTCAGATGCGAATAAGTTGTGGATGGTTTGGTCGATTTCAAGTCTGGATTTGCATCCAATCCAACACGCTGAAAACCAAGCATTCCAGCCAAGGCGACAAGCCTCTGCAATGCGTTGCAAGCTTTAGGCTTTAGGCCCGGCCACGGTAACCAGTGCGGGGCGTATGACCCGCTCGGCAATCAAATAGCCTTTTTGTAAAACAGTCACTACCGTGTTTGCTTCTTGTTCAGAGGGGACTACGCTGATGGCTTGGTGTTGGTGCGGGTCAAATTTGGTGCCCGCTGCGGGGTTAATCGCAATGACCTTATTGCGCTCAAGGGCCGCTACCAATTGGCGCAAAGTAGCTTGCGCGCCCTCGCGAATTTGCTCTGCCGTGGCGTCTTGAATGGCCAGACCCGCCTCTAGGCTGTCGGCTACAGGCAAAAGACTTTCGGCAAAGCCTTCCACGGCAAATTTACGGGCTTTGGAAATTTCATCCTCCGCACGGCGACGGGCATTTTCTGCCTCTGCTTTGGCGCGCAGATACTGGTCGGCGAGCTCTGCACTTTTAGCCTGCAAGGTGGCCAAATCTGCTTGCGTGCGTTGCAAAGCATCTGCCTCATGCGCCGCCATGCTGGCAGCCAATTGCTCGGCTGTTTGGGGTTCAGCGCTGGGCGCTGGGGAATCAGAGTGGGTTGGGTTTTCAGACATGCGTGTAGAGATTAGGTTGGTGGTATTTGCCAACAGATGGGTTGGTAAAAGGTAATTTCAAGGGCACGAAAATGGTTTTTCTTGCCCAAATTGGCCTAAAACTTATCGATAGCTTTTAAGCCGAAACGCCCAATAGTTCAACCTCAAACTTTAGCGTTGCATTGGGAGGAATAACGCCACCTGCACCACGCGCGCCATAACCCAGCTCTGGGGGAATAACCAAGGTGCGAACGCCGCCGACTTTCATGCCCGCCACGCCTTCATCCCAGCCGCGAATGACCATGCCTGCGCCCAGGTTAAAAACAAAAGGGTCATTGCGGTCTTTGCTGGAGTCAAACTTGGCGCCTTGTTGGCCATCGTTGAAAAGCCAGCCGGTGTAATGCACTGTTACGCGTTGTCCTTTGGTTGCGGTTTCTCCAGTGCCTTCGACGCTGTCATGAAATTGAAGTCCGCTAGAAGTGTTTTGCATGCCGTGTCCTTTTGGGTGGTTGTTGACAAAAATGAATTCGACCTTACTCGCTCCGATGGAGTCAACTTCGCAGCAGGGGAATGCGACGCTGACCAAGCGGGGTATTTTTCAGTGAATATCCGCCCATCTGAATAAACCCCAGAAAAAAAGACCTCCGGGCATCACTGTCCGAGGTCTTTTTCTAAGAGTTTGGTTCGGTCGTATGAAAGCTCTCGAAAGACGCATTGTAACCCGCATGAATGTTGGGTTTG
>JBIPME010000393.1:0-2921 GCA_044369275.1 Rhodoferax sp. | reverse complement strand
GCGGCCATGTGGAATATTTCCAGTACATGGTGGACTTGCTCAAGGCGCGCAATGCGGCGCACATTCAAATCTTTGGCGGCGGCGGCGGGGTGATTGTGCCGGCGGAAATCCGGGCGCTGCAAGCCTATGGCGTGACCCGCATTTACAGCCCCGAAGACGGCCAGCGCATGGGCTTAGCGGGCATGATTGGTGAAATGGTGATGCGCTGCGACTACGATTTGAGCGCACACGCACCGCACAACCTGGACGCCGTGGTGGGCCACACCCATGCCAGCTGGCGCGCCTTGGCACAGCTGATGACGGCCCTGGAGTTGGGCCAATGCCCCCCTGCGGTGCTGCACGCCCTGCGTGCCCAGGCCGCTGCCCAGAAAAAACCCGTGGTTGGCATTACCGGCACGGGCGGGGCGGGCAAGTCCAGCCTCACCGACGAACTCATACGCCGCCTGCGCTTGGACCAAGCCGACAGCCTGCGCATTGCGGTGATTTCAATTGACCCGTCGCGGCGCAAAAGTGGCGGCGCTTTGCTAGGCGACCGCATTCGCATGAATGCCATCAACCCCTGGCAAACCTCAGCCCCCGCACCCGGTGAACAGCGTGTCTTTATGCGCAGCTTGGCAACGCGTGACTTTGGCAGCGAAATCAGCGCGGCGCTGCCCGACGTGGTGGCCGCCTGCAAGGTGGCGGGGTTTGACTTGGTCATCGTAGAAACCTCAGGCATTGGCCAAGGCGACGCGGCCATCGTGCCGCATGTGGACCTGCCGCTGTATGTCATGACGCCAGAATTCGGCGCGGCCAGCCAACTTGAAAAAATTGACATGCTGGACTTTGCCGCGTTCATTGCGATCAACAAATTTGACCGCAAAGGTGCCAGCGACGCCTTGCGCGACGTGGCCAAACAAGTCCAACGCAACCGCGAGGCCTGGACCACGCCCTTGGAACAAATGCCGGTGTTTGGCACCATGGCTTCACGGTTTAACGACGATGGCGTGAGTGCGCTGTACCAAGCCCTGCTGCCCCACTTGGCGGCGTTGGGCATGCCCGTGCACGCAACCGGTTTACGCAAGCCCGTGCAAGTGCGCTGCAGCTCCAACCAAAGCCCCGTCGTACCCAGCAGCCGCAACCGCTACCTCGCGGAAATCAGCGACACCGTGCGCGGCTACAAAAACACCGCACGCGCCCAAGCCGCACTCGCACGCGAAATTCAGCAACTGCGTGCCGCCGCCGTCATGCTAGAAGAAGGCAAACCCGGCAAAGCCCGCGCAGCCCAAGCCGCCAACGATTTGGCCACCCAGCGCCAAAGCCTGCAAACCCCAGCAGCGCAGCAGCTCTTGGCAGACTGGCCCGCCTTGCAACAGGCGTATGCCGCGCCAGAATATGTAGACCATATTCGCGGCAAAGAAATCCGCACCGCGCTGACCACCAGCTCGCTCAGCGGCACCTTGGTTCGCAAAGTTGCGCTGCCGCAGTTCCATGACCACGGCGAAATTTTGCAATGGCTCATGCTCGACAACGTGCCCGGCCGCTACCCCTACACCGCAGGCACCTTTGCATTCAAACGCGAAGGCGAAGACCCCACGCGCATGTTCGCGGGCGAAGGCGATGCGTTCAAAACCAATGCGCGCTTCAAGCTCTTGAGTGCGGGCATGCCGGCGCAACGGCTGTCCACCGCGTTCGACTCCGTCACGCTCTACGGGCACGACCCTGAGGAACGCCCCGACATCTACGGCAAAGTGGGCAACAGCGGCGTCTCCATTGCAACGCTGGACGACATGAAGGTGCTGTACAGCGGCTTTGACCTGTGCAACCCCAGCACCTCGGTGTCCATGACCATCAACGGCCCGGCCCCGACCATCTTGGCCATGTTCATGAACACGGCCATTGACCAAAAGTTAACGCAACGCAAAGCCGAGGTGCAAGCCAAAGAAGGCCGCGAACTGACGCCCACGGAAATAAGCGAAACCACCGCCTGGGTGCTGGCCCATGTACGCGGCACGGTGCAAGCGGACATCCTCAAAGAAGACCAAGGGCAAAACACCTGCATTTTCTCGACCGAATTTAGCCTCAAGGTCATGGGCGATATTGCGCAATACTTTGTGCAGCACGATGTGCGCAACTTCTACAGCGTCTCCATCAGCGGCTACCACATTGCCGAAGCGGGCGCGAACCCCATCTCCCAGCTTGCCTTCACCCTGTCCAACGGCTTTACCTTGGTGGAGGCCTACCTTGCACGCGGCATGCACATTGATGACTTTGCGCCCAATCTGAGCTTCTTCTTTAGCAACGGCATGGACCCGGAATACACCGTCATGGGCCGCGTTGCCAGGCGCATCTGGGCGGTGGCTATGAAAGAAAAATACGGTGCCAATGAGCGCAGCCAAAAACTCAAATACCACATCCAAACCTCAGGGCGCAGCCTGCATGCGCAAGAAATCCAGTTCAACGACATTCGCACCACTTTGCAAGCCTTGATTGCCATTTACGACAACTGCAACAGCCTGCACACCAACGCCTTTGACGAAGCCATCACCACCCCCACCGAAGACTCCGTGCGCCGCGCCATGGCCATTCAACTCATCATCAACCGGGAATGGGGCTTGGCCAAAAATGAAAACCCCAGCCAAGGCAGCTTCATCATTGAGCAGCTCACCGAACTGGTAGAAGAGGCCGTGCTGAGCGAATTTGAAAAAATTTCCGAACGTGGCGGCGTCTTAGGCGCTATGGAAACCGGCTACCAGCGCGGCAAAATTCAAGACGAGTCCATGCACTACGAAATGCGCAAACACACCGGAGAATTGCCCATCATTGGCGTCAACACCTTTCGCAACCCCAAAGGCGATACGGTGCTTGAAACATTGGAATTGGCGCGCTCCAGCGAAGCAGAAAAACAATCGCAAATTGCACGTCTACAAGCTTTTCACGCC
>JBIPME010000037.1:0-9366 GCA_044369275.1 Rhodoferax sp. | reverse complement strand
ACAATCCCCGTGATGCAGTTTCGGACAATTACAAAAGGGTAGATGACCGCCCGTTTGGCGGTGGGCCTGGCATGGTGATGTTGGCGGAGCCTTTGCGTCTGACTTTGCAGAAAATTCGCACAGAGCGCGCTGACGCTGCACCGGTGATTTTGTTTTCACCGATTGGCCAACGCCTGACCCATGCGCGGGTGCAGCGCATGGCCGAAGGGGCGGGCGCCATTTTGATTTGTGGCCGTTACGAAGGCCTAGACCAGCGGTTTATCGATGCCTATGTGGACCAGCAAATTAGCATAGGCGATTTTGTGCTGTCTGGCGGTGAAATCGTGGCCATTGCCCTCTTGGATTCCATTGCGCGTTTGCAGCCCGGCGTGTTGGGTGATGCAAATAGCCATGCCTTAGACAGTTTTAACCCTGCTTTGGATGGTTTGCTGGATTGTCCCCATTACACGCGCCCCGAAAATTGGCAGGGTGTTAAGGTGCCTGATGTGCTGTTGTCGGGGCACCATTTGCAGATTGAGCGCTGGCGGCGTAACCAGCGCTTGGTTATAACCGCAGAGCATCGCCCCGACCTGATTGCGCAGGCCAGGGCGGCGGGCGCCTTGAACCGCGAAGACGAAAAATGCTTATCGGCGCAGACTTTAAGCTTGCTATAATCGTGGGCTTAACTCGATCCTCTGGGCCTGCCGCATTGGTTATTTAAACCGATCAATTTTCATCAATTCGGATGAATGTGCACCTAAGATCACCAAGGAAATCATGAGCAATATTATTCAAGCATTAGAGCAGGAAGAAATTTCCCGTCTCGGTCGGTCCGTTCCTGAATTTGGTCCCGGCGACACCGTGGTTGTGAGCGTGAATGTGGTTGAAGGTAGCCGCAAACGCGTTCAAGCCTACGAAGGTGTTGTGATTGCAAAGCGCAATCGCGGCCTTAACAGCGGTTTTATCGTGCGTAAAATCTCTAGCGGCGAAGGCGTTGAGCGTACTTTCCAAACCTACAGCCCTTTGATCGCCAGCATTGAAGTGAAACGCCGTGGTGATGTGCGCCGCGCCAAGTTGTATTACTTGCGTGACCGCAGCGGTAAATCTGCACGTATTAAAGAAAAATTGCCAGCTAAGAAAATCAAAGCATAAATTTTTATGTTTTGTAAAAACCACCCTAGTGTTTTGCTACGGTGGTTTTTTTTATGCCTTTTTGCAGATGCCCCTGTGGATCGCGGTGCTTTGGATGTTGCTTTGAATATTACTTTGGATATTACTTTTTTAGGATGATGCTATTTTGAGTTTTGCGCCATGGTAGACCTGATGAATGTACCGGTGTATGCCGTAGACGATGGCTTGGCCAAAATTGCGCCGGATGCGATGCAGGCGCAGGCTTTGGTGCGCCGCTTTGGCAAGCCGCCTGTTTGGCAGCCTGAAGTGGGGGAGGTGCGTCAGCACAGTGGCTTGGCTTTGGTGCAGGCGGCGGTGTTGCTGCCCTTGGTGCAGCGTGCGCAGTTGCAGGTTTTGCTGACTTTGCGCAGTGCCCAGCTGTCTAGCCATGCGGGGCAAATTGCTTTTCCGGGCGGGCGTATCGATGCAGGCGATGCCGACGCGGTGGCTGCGGCTTTGCGTGAAGCGCAGGAGGAGGTGGGACTGGAGGCGTGTTATGTGCAGGTGGTGGGCGCATTGCCTGCTTACCTGACTTCGAGTGGCTACGAGGTCACGCCGGTGGTGGCCTTGGTGCAGCCTGATTTTGTGCTGCAGCCCAATGGCGCAGAGGTGGCCGATGTGTTTGAGGTGCCCTTGGCATTTTTAATGGACCCCGCGAACCACCGCCACCACCGTATCGAATCCGCACAGGGCGCGCGCCAATGGTTGTCCATGCCTTACCAAGATGCGCAGCAGCAACGTTACATCTGGGGTGTGACGGCGGGAATTTTGCGAAATTTTTATCGTTTCTTGTCGGCTGCGTACTAGCGAATGCATAGCGTGTCGCTATGATGCGCTTATGAGTTTCTTCTCTATTTTGATTGCCCTTTTGCTTGAACAAGTGCGTCCTTTGGCGCAGTCCAATGGCGTGCATAACCTCAACCGCGATTGGGTGCATTGGGTGGTGCGGCAGTTTGACACGGGTCAGAGGCAGCATGCCGGTGTGGCTTGGGGTTTGGTGGTGGTGTTGCCCAGTCTTTTCGTGTGTTTGGTGCATTGGTTGCTGCTGTGGTCGCTGGGCTGGATGGCGGCGGTGGTGTGGCATGTGGCCGTGCTGTATATGACTTTGGGCTTTCGCCAGTTTAGCCACCATTTCACGCAAATTCGCGATGCCTTGTACGCCGGCGAGGAAGGGGCGGCGAGGAAGGCCTTGGCGCAATGGATGCGCATTGATGCCAGTGATTTGCCGCAAAGCGAGATGGTGCGGCATGTGATTGAGTATTCCGTGGTGTCAGCCCATCGCTATGTGTTTGGCGTGATTGCTTGGTATTCGTTTTTATCGGCGCTGGGCTTGGGGCCTGCGGGTGCGGTTTTTTACCGGGTCAATGAGTATTTCAATCGCTACGTGCACCGCCCAGCGCGGCCTTTGGCGGTTGCCGTGGGTGACGAATTGCGCCAGTACGTGGCACGGCTTTGGTATGTGATTGATTGGCTGCCCGTGCGCATGACGGCTTTGGTGTTTGCGCTGGTGGGCAGTTTTGAAGATACGCTGGACGGATGGCGCGCGCATGAGAAACGTTTTCCCCAAGACAACGATGGCGTGGTTTTGGCCGCCACGGCCGGGGCGGTGAATATTCGGCTTGCAGCCTCCGGCGATGACGCAGCCCCGCTGCACCAAGCGCCGCAAACGAGCCACTTGCGTTCGGTGGTGGGGCTGGTGTGGCGTGCGGTGGTGTTGTGGATGGTGTTTTTGGTGGTGCTGACACTTGCGCGTTGGCTGGGTTAAATTGGGTTCGGTTTTGGGTTCGGTTGTGGGTTTCATGACCCAAGTAGTTCTGTGGGACTGGCGCAGTCCAGCGAATCCACCCCAGAGCGCGGGGCGCTGTGGATGGTGCTTTTTTGCATGGTGGTTTGGTAGATGCGCAGATCGTTGGCGTAGCAGTGGCAGGCCACGGCCTCGAGCCCGCTGCGGTTGAGGATGGTGATTTGCCCGCGGTGGTAGCTGATGAGTCCAGCGCGTTGCAGCAGCGTGGCTGCTTGGGTGATGCTGACGCGGCGCACGCCGAGCAGGTAGGCCAAAATTTCCTGGGTGATTTGAAAGGGTTTGTTTTGCACGCGGTCTTGGCTCATCAGCAGCCAGCGGGCAAGGCGGTGGTGAATGTGGTGAAAGTGCAGGCAAATGGCCGAGGTGGCGAGTTGCAGCATCAGCACGTAGATGTAGTGGTGCACGATGCGGCGCAGGCGCGTGTTGTGCGTTAAGAGCAGGTTGAAGCTGGCTTTGTCAATGCGCACCATGTCGGTTGTTTCTTGCACCACCACTTTGAGGGCGCTCAAGTTCACCCCTAAGGCCAAATCGGTTCCCAACATGCCCTCGTGCCCGACCATGCCGACTTCGATGCCTTGGCGGGGCTCTATGAAGGCAATGGTGGTGAGCAAGCCGTTGAGCGGGAAGTAGGCGAAGCTGGATTTTTCCGCCATATCGTAGACGACGGTGGATTTTTGCAAGGTGACGAAGGTGCTTTGCGCCAACAGGTATTGCTGCTCTGGGGCGGTGAGCAAAGACAGGAGTTTATTGTTCGTGTGTTTCAAACGGGTTGGCGCATTGCAGCGGGTCGCGATTGCACGCAACCGAGGGGGCTGCGCCTCGTGGCAGTGTGTGCTGGCAGTGGGTGTGGCTCTGTCTGTTCGCGCACTTACTCTTTTCTGGGTCCGTGGCAGGAGGCGCTAGGCGCTAGGCCAAGTTGACTGGCAGCGTTCGCTGACACGCAGACTGCCAGCGGGCTTGGGTTGCATTATGTGGACTCGGGAGTGGCTGGGTAGTGTGCTGCAGCATTCCCTATCCACAGGAGAAGATATGAGCAACAAAAACACTTTTTCACCGTTGTGGCGCACTGCTTCGTTCAGTGACAGTCCCGACTCACACCAGATGGATTTGTTGATTTTGCAGCGGCATTTAGATTTGTGTACCAAGGTGGTGGGGCGCATGCAAGGCGTGCGCCATGGGGTCTTTTCGATGAGCCGATTTTGCAGCGCGCGCATCGTGACGGCTTCGTTGCTGTTGGCGCTGTTGTTGGTGGCGGTGTCTGCGGCGATTTGAGATGCAAAATTTGGAAATTTTACGTTTGGTTCCGCATGCCAGTGAGACTTTGTGCAGCATTTTGCAGGTAGAGCAGGGCGCTTTAGATGCCCCGATTCGGGCCGAGATTTTTGGGCTCCAGCGTTTTGCCGAGCATGGCAGGAGCCTGGGGTTAACGCACCGCCAAACCAGCACCAAGCCGGCCAAAGAGACGTTTTCGCCGCGTTTGCGCGACAACATGGTGCACCTGCGCAGTGCTTACCGCTACATCGGCTCGCAGGCTTCGGCGGGCTATGACATTAGCCCCGCCGCAGAGTGGTTGCTGGAGAACTTTCATCTACTAGAGGCGCAGTTCAAAGAGATAGATGAGGGGTTGCCGCTGCATTTTTACCGTTCTTTGGCTTGCTTGGTAGACCCGCCTTTGGCGGGTTTACCACGTATATATGGGGTGGCATGGGCGTTTGTGGCGCACACGGATGGTGCTTTTGACGAGGCTTTGTTGTTGCATTTTTTGGCAGCCTACCAAGAAAGCTGTGTTTTGAATTTGAATGAGTTGTGGGCCTTGCCAACGACGCTGCGGGTGGTGTTGATGGAGAACATGCGCCGTTTGGCCGATCGCGTGGCTGCGAACAAGGCGGCACGCGAGTTGGCCAATCTGTGCAGCGACCATCTAGAGGCTTACCCGATTGAGCGACTCAGCCCTTTGTTGCAGCTGTTGCGCAACCGTGGGGTAGGGCATGTGTTTCTGGCGCAGCTGATGCAGCGCATACGCGACAACAAGGCCCCTGCCATGCAAAGCTACCACGCTTGGTTGCAGCAGGAAATGCCCGACTACGCCATGGTGCAAATGCGCATACGCGCAGACCAAGCGGCCGACAATTTGAGCGTGAGCAACGGCATGACGGCATTGCGTGCGATTGGCGATGCCGATTGGACCGACTTTGTGGCCCGGTGCAGCGTGTTGGTGCACGCGTTGATGCAGTCGGCGGTTTTCCGGGCGGAGCATCCCAGCTCCCGCGACAGCACCTTGCACGCGATTGAGCATTTGGCCAAGCGCACCGGGTGCAACGAAAACCAGGTCGCGCAGGTGCTGCTGGCATGCATTGGTACCAGCACGGCGAACACCCCGCTTCGGGCGGTGCCCAGCTACTGGCTCGAAGGGCCGGGGCGTGCGCAGCTTTTGCAACGCTTGGGCGCACGCGAGAGCGTTTTTCTGCAATGGCGTGGGCGTGTGCTGCGGTTTGCATTTCCGCTCTACCAAGGCGGCATTGTGGCCATTGCCTTGTTGACTTTGCTGTGGGTGCTGCGCAGCAACGCCATGGCTTGGTTGCCCCCGGGCTTGAGCGCCTTGCATTTGCTGGGTGGCTTGGCGCTGGTGTTTCCAGTGACAGCAGCCGTTATCGCCTTGCTCAACCGTGCGGTGAGTGAGTCTATGCGGCCTAGCAAATTGCACCGCTTGGCGCTGGACAAGGGCTTGGGGCCTGAACATCGGGTGATGGTGGTCATACCCTGCATGCTCAGCAGCGTGCAAACGGTGGAGCAGCTGGTGCACAGGCTGTATTTGCACCATTTGGCCAACCCCGAGGCGCATGCGCAGTTTGCTTTGCTCAGCGATTGGGTGGATGCGGATTCGCAGAGCTTCGTCACCGATGCGGCGCTGCTGCGCTGCGCCCAAGAGGCCTTGACGGCCTTGAATGCAGCCTACGCAGCCGCTGAACATGCCCGCGCAGATTGCACATCGGCAGATCCCAAATCGGCAGATCCAACATCGGCAGATCCCACATCCGCGAATTCCACACGCGCAGATTCAATACGCGCCGAGGCACCCGCCCGATTTTTGTTGCTGCACCGCCAGCGCGTTTACTCGAAGACCGAGGGGCGTTGGATTGGCAGCGAGCGCAAGCGCGGCAAGTTGGCGCTGCTCATGCATGCCATGGTGGAGCCACAGGTGCGGCCCTTTTTGGAGCTGGGCGCGCTGTCAGCCATTGCGCCCCAAACGCGCTATGTGCTCACCTTGGACAGCGACACCGAGTTGCCCGCAGGGCGCTTGCGTGAATTGGTGGCGATTGCCGCACACCCTTACAACCAACCGCAGCTCGACGCCAGCGGCACCCAAGTGGTCTCGGGCTACGGCATCTTGCAGCCGCGCATTGTCACGCCCTTGCCCTTGCCCAAGCAGCGCTCTTACTTCCATTGGCTGTTTTCGGGATTGACCGGGGTGGACCCCTACAACTCGGTCAGCTCCGAGGTCTACCAAGACCTGTTTGCAGAAGGCACCTTCACTGGCAAGGGCTTGCTGCATGTGCAGACCATGCACCAAATTTTGCACGGGCGCTTGCCGCCAGAGCAAGTGCTCAGCCACGACTTGCTCGAAGGGGCCTTGGTGCGCTGCGCCACGGTCACCGACATGACCCTGATCGAAGATACTCCCTACCACGCAGACGCCAACGCCGCACGCGTGCACCGCTGGATGCGCGGGGACTGGCAGTTGCTGCCCTTGATCTGGCACGCCAGGCGCTACGGCATAGGCACCTTGCACCGCTGGAAAATGGTGGACAACCTGCGTCGGTCTTTGCTAGAGCCCATGTCTATGCTGCTGATTTTGCTGGCCTTGGCGGGGGTGTTTTTAACGCCCAAGCAAGCCCTGGCCTGGGTGGTGGTGGCCACCGTTATGGGGCCCTTCATCAGTGCCTTTGCGGCATTTTTTCCATCTCGGCGCAATTTGGCGCTGCGGCGTTTTTACGTCCAAGCTGCACTGGAGTTGTGGCGCGACACCGTGGCCGCGCTCTGGCAACTGGCGATGTTGGCGCACCATGCCCTCTTGGCGCTTGATGCCATTGTGCGCACCCTGTACCGCTTGGCCATCAGCCGCAAACACCTGCTGCAATGGACTACGGCGGCTGCCACCAATGCCCATGCCCATGCCCAACAAGGCTTGCAAGCCAGTGTGCGCGCCCATTGGGTCACCACTGCTGTCATGCTGCTAGTGGGCGCGCTGCTGGTGGGCTATGGCCCGTACCCCGTCTACGCTGGGCTGCTGTGCTTGGTGTGGGCGGCTGCACCGCTGTGGATTTATGCCGTTGGTCTGCGCATGGCGCGCCCAGGCAGCGAAGCCTTGGACACCAGTGAACACCTGTACCTGGCCGGCGTAGCACGCGACACCTGGCGCTACTTTGAGCGCACGGTGAGCGCCTTGGACCACCACTTGCCGCCGGACAATTTGCAAACCCTGCCCGCCTACAGCCTGGCGCACCGCACCTCGCCCACCAACATCGGGCTCTACCTGCTCAGCACCGCCTGTGCGCGGACCTTTGGTTGGATTGGCACCATGGACATGCTTGAGCGCCTGGAAGCCACCTTGGCCACCTTGCAGCGGCTAGAGCGCGTGCGTGGGCATTTTTTAAACTGGTACGACACCCAGACCGCTCGCCCCTTGCTGCCCCAGTACGTCTCCACCGTAGACAGCGGCAACTTGAGCGGCCACCTGCTCACGGTGGCACAAGCCTGCTTGCAATACAGCCAAAGCCCTTGGAACGAAAATGAAGCCGCCCAGGCCTTGGACCGCGCCCGCGCCCGCCTCATGCCGCTGCTGGAGCGCCGACGCAGCCTGTCCCACGGCGAACGCGAGGCCCTGCGCTGCCTGCTGCAAGACCACCAGGCCACCAAGCGCTCGCTGCGCCGCGACCGCCAAGCCCGCCTAGCGCAGCACACCCAAGTGGTGGCGCGCCTGCAAGCCTGCGCCAGCGCGCTGGAGGCCTTAGCCTGGCAGCCCGACTTTGCCTTCCTGTACAACCCCAGCCGCAAACTCTTGCACATCGGCTTTCGGGTGGCTGAGCAGCAGCTCGATGCGGGCTATTACGACCTGTTGGCCTCCGAGGCCCGTCTGACCAGCTTTTTGGCCATTGCCAAAGGCGATGTGCCCGTGCAGCACTGGAGCGCGCTGGCCCGCATGTTCTACGCCCTGGGGGCGCGGGTGGGGCTGCGCTCGTGGTCGGGCTCCATGTTCGAGTACCTCATGCCCAGCCTGGTGCTCGAAGAGCCGGTGGGCAGCGTGCTGCGTGATGCGGGCCAAGTCGCCTTAAGCGAGCAGCGCAACTACTGCCAGATACTGGGCGTGCCCTGGGGCATTTCAGAATGCGCCTACGCCGTGCGCGACCACACCCTGGCCTACCAATACGCCCCCCAAGGCGTGCCGCGCTTGGCCTTGCGCAGAACCCCGCTAGACGAGTTGGTCATTGCCCCCTACGCCAGCGTGCTTGCCAGCCTGGTGGCTCCGCACTCTGCGTGCGAAAACCTGCGCGCCTTGGAGCGCTTGGGTGCGCGCAGCCGCCTGGGCTTTTACGAAGCCTTGGACTACTCCCAAACACGCCAAGAAGGCAAGCAACCCTTCACCGTGGTGGGCACCTTCATGGCCCACCACCAAGGCATGAGCATTGCCGCTTTGGCCAACGTGCTGCTGCACAACCCAGTTCGGCGCTGGTGCAGCGCCAACCCCCGGCTGGAGGCGATTGCCGCCTTGCTGCACGAACGTGCGCCGCGCGAAGTCGTCACCGTTGCGGACCTGCCCTTTGAAAACCCCCAAGCCATCGAGTCCGCCAGCCAGCCGCGTTTCTCGCGCGAACTCACGCCCGCCGTGCAAGCCGTGGAGCCCACCCATGTGCTCTCCAATGGCCACTACAGCGTCACCCTGCGCGCCAACGGCGCGGGCAGCAGCAGCCTCGGTGCCAACACGCTGTACCGCGGGCGCGACGATGCGCTGCGCGACGCCTATGGCTGCTTTCTCTACCTAGGCCGCGCCCCCTCGGCCTTGCTCCACTCCCTCACCCAGCACCCCTGCGCCGACCCCCATGCGCAATACAGCAGCAGCTTTCACGCCGAGCGTGTGGGCTTTCACACCGTTTGGCGCGACTTCCAAAGCACCGTCACGGTCTGGGTCAGCCCTGAAGACGACATTGAATTTCGCCAAATCGAGCTGCGCAACACCAGCGACCAGAGCGTGGAAATCGACCTCTACAGCGCCTGCGAACCCACCCTCGCACCCGCCTTGGCCGACGAGGCCCACCCGGCGTTCTCCAACCTCTTTTTGCAAATGCACTGGAGCGAACAAGACCAAGCCTTGCGCATGCAAAGAAAACCACGCGGTGACACCGACACCGGGCTCT
>JBIPME010000392.1:0-2924 GCA_044369275.1 Rhodoferax sp. | reverse complement strand
CTCTCGCGAGTACCTTGCAGCCTGCCAAAAGGTTGACGCAAACGCTGTCGCCACCTTTGCCCCCATGACCACCGACTGGAACGAAGCACGCGGCCCCTGCGCCATGGGCAGCCCGCGGCCTTTGCGCGTGCAGCGCTTGCATGAGGTGATGGGCGAGTCGCTGGACTACAGCAATGGCCCGTCCATGGTCGAGGCCATGCAACTCATTTTGAACGTGGCCTACAGCGCCAATCTGGTCAATGCGCCGGCCCAAGCACGCGCTTTGCTGGCGCGCATGGCCAACGCATGGGCCAGCCAAAACGTGACCGTGGAGGGCTGAGCAATGCGCTTCATCCGCCTGTACGCCATGTACCGCCGCTTCGGCCACACGCCAACCCGCTCTGCTGTGCGCGCCTGGGAAATTTTGCGCCACGCGCTGTAAGGCCGTTTGCAGCACCCCCCTTTGGCCAGTTTCGCAAGTTTCACCCGCTTTATCAGCCTGCGCAGTTGGATGCGCACGCAACCGCACCACCCCCACAACCTCAAGGAGATTGAAAATGTCGGACACCGAACCCACCAAGGGCCCCATCAGCTACGACACGTCGTCGGCGATTTTGTTCAGCAACCAAGCGCAGCGGGCGCTGGCAAAGGCCGCCGATTTCAACATTGACAGCGACGAAATGCTGGGCGCTGCCGGTGACGACCTGCGCGCAGTCAAGTCTTTGCAAAAACGCGTCGAAGCGACGCGCACCAGCATCATCGGCCCGCTGAGCCAAGCGAGCCGTGCCATCAATGACCTTTTCCGCCCCTCGGCCCAGTTCTTGGAGCAAGCCGAGGGCAAGCTCAAAGGCGCTATGCTGGCCTACACCACCGAGCAGGAGCGCAAGGCCGAAACCAGCCGCCGTCTGGCACCCGCGCAAGCCCACCCACAGGCCGAGGCTGTAGACCAAGCCGCAGACCAGGTTACAGCTCAGCCCGCAGACCACGCCAGTGCCGATGCCCAGGCCACAGCTGCCGCCCTCAGCGTGCCGGTGGCCGTGCCAGCCCCCGCACGCGTGAAGGGCATTTCCACCAGCCGGTTGATGGACTTTGAAATCACCAACCTGCACGCGCTGGTGTGCCACGTCGCCCAGCACCCCGAACTGACCAGCCTCTTGGTGCCAGACAGCGTGAAGCTGCGCGCCGAGTTGCGCGCCACCGAACGCAACGCCAAGCTGCCCGGGGTGCGCGTGTTTGAGAAGCGCAGCATGTCCGCACGCGCTGATTAAGCAAACTTAACCCACCCAAGCCAAGCCAAGCCAAGCCAACGCAACGCAACGCAACGCATTTTTTTACAGGAACCTCCCATGCGCAAAGACAAGCACTACCAAGAAACACTGGAAATGACCGCCGAGACGGTGGGCCGCAACCTGCTGCAAGCCTTGGTGCAAGAAATCAAACTGCTGCCCACCGTGTGGTCGAAGATCGACCAGTCCAAGCAGAACGAGGTGATCGCCCACCTGCGCAACCGTGTCGAAACCAACGTGAAGATGGCCGTGCACCTGATTTCCGCCGAAGGCCGCACGGCCGTGGCCGGTGACCTTGACCAAATCACCATCAAGGACGGTGTGAAAGCCGTCATCAAGTTCAGCGCCAGCGCCGCGGCGTTGCACGCGCTCTACGAGGCCAGCGGCAAATCGGTTTTGGTGGTGGTTGCCAACCCCGCCCAGCACACGGGCGGCATGGATGCAATCCAAGGCGACTCCGATCAGCACGCGATGGACTTGGACCCCCCATTCGACCCCGACCCCGATGGTTACGGCGACGGTGGCGACGGCGGCATACGCGGCGACAGCAATGTCGTGGATGCCGAGGTCAAAGCCATCGCGCAAATGCCGCTGCAAGCCGAGATGCAACAGGCCTACGCAGACGGCGAGCTTGCCGCCCAAGAAGGCAGGCCGCAAAGCGACTGCCCTCTGATGGCCGGAGAACTCTGCATCGAGTGGATCAAGGGCTGGAAGGCTTGGCACGAAGCGCACCCCGGCGGCAACGCGACGTAATCGCCAGCCTCAGGCGTGACGGGGGAAGCGGCCAAAGCGCGTTGGGAGCCGTTCCCCATTGGCGCAGGCCGAGCTAAGCCTGTATTTGCGCGGGTGTCATTGGGAGATGCGCAAACACATTCACCCCGATAGGCTGGAAAATAAACTATTGGGCAATTATTGTTTAATGCTTGTAAAATCCAATAAATAACCCATAATTAAACCCGTGAACAAAGTCGAAATCACCCGCAAAGCAGCCAAGCAATTGCGTAAGTTGCAAAGTAAAGACAACAAGGTCATCGTTGACGAGTGCTACAAACTATCCGAGATGCCGAACTGCATCAACGTCAAGGCGCTCGTCAATCACGACTACCAGTATCGGTTGCGAGTCGGTAATTTCCGCGTGTTTTTTAATTTCGACGGTGTAGTTCACATCGTCTCTATCGAAGAGGTGAAAAAACGTGATGAACGCACTTACTGAAACCGTACAAATTCTCCGCGACAAAAGCGGTCATCCCACCTTTGCTGTGCTGGCCTTTGCCGACTACCAAGCCTTGGTTCACAACAAACCCAAAGCCGAGCCAGGCATTCCGCTGGAGGTCGTGGACAAAGCGCTTGCGCACGAATGGTCTGCCGCCCGTGCATGGCGTGAGTACCTCGACCTTACCCAAACCGATGTCGCGCAACGCATGGGCATTACCCAAGGCTCTTACGCGCAGTTGGAAGCCAAGAAAACCGTGCGCAAGTCCAGCCGAGAGAAAATCGCCAAGGCGCTCGGCATTGACGAATCTCAACTGGACTTCTGACCCAGCAACGCAAAAAGCACCCCGCCCAGGCAAGGCGCGAAGTCGCTCAATGCGGGGCGGGGGCGTGGTGGCACGCCGTCTTGGTGGTGTTGCACGGTGTTGCGCTGGCGCAAAGGAAAAG
>JBIPME010000391.1:0-2930 GCA_044369275.1 Rhodoferax sp. | reverse complement strand
ACCAGCGTGCCCGCGCAAGTCAGTGCAGCACTGGCCGAGCCGGCTGCCAACGCCATCAAAGCACCGCCGGAGCCCAAAATTGACTTGCTCGTCAACAACGCCCCCGCACGCGACGTGTTTTTGGCCATCGTGGCCGACAGCCGCTACAGCATGCTGATGCACCCCGATGTCAGCGGCACCCTGTCGGTCACCCTGCGCGGCGTTACCGTGACCGAGGCCCTCGAATCCATCCGCGATGTCTATGGCTACGACTTCAAAATCGACGGCAAACGCATCACCATCTACGCCCCCACGCTGCAAACCCGCATCTACAACGTCAACTACCCCAACTCCGTGCGCCTGGGCAGCAGCGAACTCAGCGTCATCCCCGGGCGCAGCAGCAACACCAGCAATGCCAGCAGCACAAGCAGCTCTAGCGGCACGGGCAGCGGCGCGACCAACAAAAGCAGCAGCGGCAATAACGGAAATACCATCACCAGCACCGCCACCAGCCATATCACCACCAACACCCAAAACGACCTGTGGAGCGAAGTCAAAAGCGCACTCCAAGCCATTGTGGGCGACGCCCAAGGCCGCAGCGTGGTGATGAGCCCGAACGCGGGCATCATCGCCGTGCGCGCCATGCCAGAAGAGCAGCGCCAAGTCGATCGCTTCTTGCGCGCCATGCAACTGTCCATAGAGCGCCAAGTCATGCTGGAGGCCAAAATTCTGGAAGTCGAACTCAGCGACGGCTTCCAAAGCGGCATCAACTGGTCGGCCTTGGCCGCACCCGGCCTCAACGCCCTGAACTTCGGTGCCATCGGCGCTGCCAACACCGTCGCCGGCCTTGCCAACCCCTTCGCCCAAGGCAGCAACATCATCAGCGGCGCCACCCCCGTGCCCTCCTCGGCCACAGCCGCAGGCCTGTTTGGCCTGGCCCTGGGCACCAACCAATTCAGCGCAGTGCTGGGCTTTCTCGAAACCCAAGGCGATGTCCAAACCCTCTCCAGCCCGCGCGTGGCCACCCTGAACAACCAAAAAGCGGTACTCAAAGTGGGCAGCGACAACTACTACGTCACCGCCGTCACCGGCGGCAGCAGCGGCAGCAGCGTCGCAGGCACGGGCAGCACTGCCTCTACCACCACCCTGCCAACCATCGAGTTAAGCCCCTTCTTCTCGGGCATCTCCTTAGACGTCACCCCCCAAATCGACGAGGCCAACAACGTCACCCTGCACGTACACCCGGCCATCACCCAAGTTACCGAAAAAACCCAAACCGTAGGCATTGGCGCACTGGGCAACTACAGCCTGCCCGTGGCATCGAGCAACGTCAACGAAACCGACACCATGGTGCGCATCCAAGACGGCCAAATCGTCGCCATCGGGGGCCTCATGCAACTCTCATCGAGCCGCAACCAATCGGGCTTGCCCGGCACCACCGGCTGGGGCGCCATGTCCTCCCTCTTTGGCAACAAAGCCACGCAAGGCCGCAAACGCGAAGTCATCGTGCTGATCAAACCCACCATCATCCGCACCAGCGCCGACTGGCAAGAACAAAACCGCAAAACACGCGCCGCGCTCGACGACATGGACGAAGCCCGTGCACGCCTTATTAAGATCGATGGCGGCACCAGCAAATGATGTACCTGGAGCATTTCATGCTGCGAGAGGCTCCTTTCTCCATCACCCCCGACACCGACTACTTCTACGCCCATGAAGGCGCACAAGCCACGCTCAACATGCTGCTGGTGGCCCTGCGCAGTGGCGAAGGCTTCCTCAAAATCGTAGGCGAACTCGGCTGCGGCAAAACCCTGCTCTGCCGCCAGCTACTCAAAACACTGCAAGGCGAATGCGTTACCGCCTACATCCCCAACCCCGACATGGGCCCCGACGACCTGCTCATGGCCCTGGTCGAAGAACTCGGCATCGTGCTCCAAGGCCCGCTGCACCGCAACCAGGTCATGAAAGCCATCAACACCTGCTTGCTCGACCACGCCCTGCACAACCGCCGCGTGGTGCTGTGCGTAGACGAAGCCCAAGCCGCCCCCTTGCGCACCCTAGAGCGCCTGCGCCTGCTCTCTAACCTCGAAACCGAAAAACGCAAACTCCTGCAAATCGTGCTCTTTGGCCAACCCGACCTCGACACCCAACTCGCCCAACCCGAAATCCGCCAACTCCTACAGCGCATAGGCTTTAGCGAATACCTAGGCACACTGCATGCCGAACGCGTGCCCACCTACCTCAACCACCGGCTGCGCACGGCGGCCATCAACACCTCGGTCAACACCGACATCTTCCCGCCCGAAGTCGCCCAGGCCATTGCCCGCGCCAGCGGCTGCGTGCCACGGGTCATCAACGTGCTCGCCCACAAATGCCTCATGGTCGCCTACGGCGAAAACAGCCCCCACATCACGCCCGCACACCTGCGCTTGGCCATCAGCGACACCCCCAGCCTCAACCGCCCACGCGGCCGGCCCCAACCCTTGCAGCGCCACCTACAAAACTACCAACGCCGCGTGCACTCAGCCCTGCTTGCCCTGCGAGGCAAATCCGCATGAGCGTCATCAACAAAATGCTGCGCGACTTAGACCGCCGCGCCGCCCTCACCCCCGACGCAGCCATCGGCCCCCAAGCCAACACACTGCGCCAAGGCACCCTGCCCATACGCCCCCTGCCTGAGCCCACAGCCGACCCCAACCGCAGCCGCAAACCCCAGCACATCGCCCTGCTGCTGGCCACCATCGGCATCGCCTTGGCGGGCCTCGCGGTCTGGTACGCCCACAGCAAAAACACCCCGCTGCTTGACCTGCTCCAGCCTAACGCCCGTGCCAATGCAAGTTCCACCGCGTTGCCCAGCCCAAGCCATCCAAACACAACTACAACGACAACCAACAACAACACAACCGCATCCCCCACACCGAGCCCTGCAACTTCAACTTCAAGCGATGCTG
>JBIPME010000389.1:0-2932 GCA_044369275.1 Rhodoferax sp. | reverse complement strand
AGCCACGCGGGCCAACTTTGCACATCCCAGCGCCAAGCCTTAATCCCCAGCAAGGCGGGCACTTGCGAGGCCATGATCAGCAAAGAAGCCGCCTGCGTGAACCCCATCATCACCGGCGCACTCACCAAATTGATCAGCCAGCCGTAATTGCCCACACCCAGCAGCAACTGCACACCACCCGACAACAGCGCCAACCACACCGCCAACGCCACCCACTGCGGTGAACCCGGTTCGGCCATGCCCGACAGCGAGGCCCCAATCAGCACACAGGTCAGCGCCGCTGGGCCCACGGACAAGCGGTTGGCGCTGCCAAACAGCACCGCCAACAGGGCCGGAATCAAACAGGTGTACAGCCCCGTGACCAGCGGCATGCCCGCCAAACCCGCATAGGCCACGGCCTGCGGAACCATCACCAGCGCCACCGTCAACCCCGCGAGCACCTCGCTGCGTGCCAGTGCTGCACTGAGGTGGGGCCATTGCCGAAAAGTCAAAAATCGTTGTAAAGAAGCCATGCTTGATCTTAGCTGCTGCGGCAGGGGTTTTGGGGCGTGTTATGCGGGGCATGGCCTAGCGCGGGCGATGCACCCCCTCCAAACAGCACCTCTCCTGCATTTCTGTGGGGCACTTCAGGCGGTTATGCTGAATTTTTGAGCAAACCCCGCTAACCCAAGCTGTATGCGGATTTGGCGGCTTGTTCGGGCACTTGTCCACAAGTTTGAACACGGGGGCTGGGGACAGTTTGGGCGTGGCTTTTGCCTGCTACCCACCCTCTTGCCCCCCACTCGACAGGCTGTGCGCCAAATAGCGGCAGACCATGCCCAAGGACAGGGCGAGGATGGCGTGTTCCAGAATGTTGCTGACGGCACCGTACCAGTTGATGGTCACGGCCAAGAGCAGTGCGGCTTGCATGTCTTTGGTATGCTGGCCTTTGCTGAGTCGGATGAGTAAAAAGAAACCCACGGCAAACAGCGGCAAAGCCAGCACGCCCACAAGCACGATGGCGTAGACGAAGATGTTGTCTCCGGCGTTGGCCAGGTTGGGTTCGTAGATGTTGAGTGCTACGCCAATGCCACCAATGCCGCGCCCTAAAAGCGGCAGTCCGTGGGTGGTGGCCAGCTCCAGCGCTTCGGGCCACATGCCATTCATGCGGTCGATAAAAGAGCCGTACAGCGGGTTTTCCAAGTCGGTGTGGGCGATGCGGCTCCAGTCCATGGTCCAGCCCAGAATGGGCGGGATGAAGAGCCAGAGCATGCCCAGTAAAAAGGTGGACAGCAGCCACCACGGTTTGTTCCGTAGCAGCGCTTCGCTGGCCAGCACCGTGATGAACAGTGCCAACAAAATGCCTTTGGACGTGGACAGTGAAATGGCGTAACCGCACAGCATCCACAGCAGCAAGCGCTGCCAAACGCGGGGCAGGTGCAAGCTCAGCAGGGCAGCGGCGGTGATGATTTGGCCCGCCACGTCGAACGAAGAACGGGCAAAGCCGCTCAGGCGTTGGTTGCCCGCGCTGGTTTGCCACTCGCGGGCACCTTCCAACTCCACCCCGCCCACCGAGTACGACAGGCCCACCCACGGAAAAGCAATGCCGTTGTGCATCACCACCCCCGTGACGGCCACGCCCGTAAACAGCAAGAGCAGCCAGCGGCTGGCGTATTGTTGGCGCAGCAGCACCGGTGCGCAGGCCATGCCAAATAAAAAGGGCGTGAGTACCCAGGCACCAAACACCACTTGGCTGAGGTTGCGCGTGGTCACCAGCCCTACCACCATGGACAGCAGCAGCAGGCAGCACACGGCCAGCGTGCTGGCACGCAGGCGCTGGGTGAGCACGTCGTAGAGCACAATCGCGCCAACGCAGCCGAGCATGAGCACGTTGGGGATGTAGGTCAAAAAGGCCAGCCCTAGCAAATCGAGCACCCAGCGCACGATGCCCGCGGTCAGCTGCATGCTCCAAAACGCCACCAACGCAAAGCCACACAGCCAGCGCCAGGCGGTGATCCAAGGGTCGTCGCTGGGCTGGGGGTTCCAGATGTCCGCGGTTGCCGCTGCCGCGTCTGCGTTGCGCGGATGGGGCGCATCGGCGGCGGTGTTGGGGGCGTGAGAGGGAGGTGCCATACGCGTTGTGTTTTAGGCCTTGCGCGGGGGTTTGGTGGCTGCGGGTACTGAACTTTTTCTTGAACCCTCTCCTGCGCTTTCCTCTGTATTTTTTTCGGAATCTTGGCTTGAGTCTTGGCTTGAATTTTGGCCCAGCACCTGCATGAACAAGCGCTCAAACCGCTGGCTTTGCAAGCGCGCACTGTAGCCTGCGCGCATGGCAAAAGCGGCTTGGCCTTTGGCGATTACGCTGTCGGGTTGGTCTATGCACGCACGCATCACGTCCGCCAAAACCAGGGCGTCGCCAGGGGGAAACAGCCAACCGCTTTGGCCGTGCAAGACCCGCTCGGGCAGCGCACCGCATTGGGTCACGATAGAGGGGCGTCCCAAGGCGCTAGCTTCCATGACCACGTTGGAGAAGGTTTCTTGCGCACGCGAGGGCACCACCAAAACATCAATACTTTCTAAAAACGCAGGCGCTTGCACTGGGCCCAAAAACGCCACCGCCGGTGCGGCTTGTGGGGCCAGCCACTGTTGGCGCACGCGCTCGATGTCGCCCGCGCCTGCCACCTTGAGTTGAAAGCGGGCTGGGGGCAAGTGCGACACGGCGGCGAGCAAGGTGTCTATGCCCTTGCTCTCGTCCATGCGGCCTAGAAAACCAAACACCAAGGGCTGGGCGGGCCTGTGCGCAGTGCGGGGCAGGGGCCAGTTGTCGGGCAGTGCATTGGGGATTACCGCACGCACAGGCACCTGCGTAAACCACCCCAGATCCAAGTGGCGTTGCAACACCGACTGCGAGGGGGCCACGCAGGCATGGGGGCGCACCGAGAGCCATTTGCGC
>JBIPME010000390.1:0-2932 GCA_044369275.1 Rhodoferax sp. | reverse complement strand
CCAGCGCCGCAGGCATCGCCACCACCGCCACGCAGAGCACGCACGAGCACAGCGCCATGCACCACGCCATTACGGCGGCCAAGCACATCAGCCTGAGCGTGGGCCAGAGTTTGCTGGCCAGTGTGGACGGCGCGATTCGGTTTTTGGCCTACCACGCAGGCCTGCGCCTCATGAGCGTGAGCGGCAAGATGGAGGTCGCAGCCTTGGACAAGACGATTCGCGTGACTTCAGCGCTGAAGATTAAGCAGGTGGGTGATACGGTGCATATCGAGGCCGATGAGGGTGTGGAGATTAACGGCGGGGGGAGTTACAGCCATTTCAGGGACGGGGTGATTGAGGAGGGCACCGCGGGGGAGTATGTGGTGCATTCGAATGGGACGGGGACGGACGGGGCGCAGAGTTTGGCGGTTACGCCGCAAGAATTTGCGACTGGGCAGGTGGACGCAGAGCGAACTTTGCAAATTCAGTACCACGATTTGCAGCCAGTACAAGGAGCCGCCTTCACCATTGAATACGACGATGGCAGCCAATTTAAAGGCGTGGTCAATGCCCAAGGCCAAGCAGATTTAAGCGCTGCGCCCGTGGGTTCGGGCGTGATTCATTTTAAGGACGATGTCAGACCTTACCAAGTCATCGCCTACGAGCCCAACCCAGAGCACAAGCCCCAGTGGAGCCAGGCGGATATGGAGGCATCTTTTCAGAAATCACCTGCCGCGCAAGCAGCAGACGCTGGCAATGCAGGGAGCGGTAAATGAGCGCAGAAGTTAAATTAGTAGCCTTAGAAGTCGGCGATGCGTTGTGGGATGGCCTCAAAAAAGTAGCGCAAATGCCTCCTTTGGAGATGGCTAAAAAATCGGCAGGGATGTATTGGGAATACAACATGTGGTGGCTTGGGACATTTGCGGGGGAGTTCAACACCAAGGCCACGTTCGGACAAATTTTGACGGATGCGGTCATTAGCATGTTTCCCGTTTTGGGCGAAGTAACGGCTGTACGTGATTCGATTGCCATCACCATCCGTATGTGCACTGAGCCAGGGGCTGCCAAAGACAAATGGGAATGGATTTCATTGGTTTGTTGTTTGCTGGCGCTCGTGCCTGCGTTCGGCGGCTTGCTCAAAGGCGTAGGGGGCCTGATTGTTGAGGCGGGAAAAAGCTCGAAAAAAGCGGTCGAAATTGTTGAGGGCATTCTCAAGTTTCTGAACAGAATGGGAGTTGGTGATGCGAGGAATTGGTTCAAAGAGCTCAAAATTTTGCGACACCAAACCACTGTTATTAACAGTTTTCACGAACTTATTGGGCGCATTAAAGCCACATGTACGTTTCTTTCAACCAAAATGGGGGCTGCTTTACCCGAAAGTTTTAAGGTCACATTGAGAGTGTTTTCCGAGAAGCTTGACGAGCTTCAGAAGCTGGGTGACAGGATGATTCCCGAGGCTTTTAAAGAGTTCCATGAGCAACTCAGCCTAATCCAAAAGGCTGTGCATGACGGCAGCTATATTGCGCCCATTCGCGTGGGGGCAAAAGAGACTAGGGTGATGGTGCCGGAGGGGAAGATTTTGGTCCAAAAAGTGATTACGGGCCACATTGAGCACCCCCCAGCCCCCATCAGCCATTACCTACATGATGAGAAATGGCCGGATTTGAAGGCGAAGGGGTTGGCTGGGAAAGATGATGCAGCAATAAAAGAAATTCAAGCTCAAGGCTACCTCTGGCCCATCAGCACCTTCAGCGCCAAAGCCCCCATCAAGGCACACTTGGCCCGACCCGGCGAGGGGTTGTACCGGGTGTTGGACAAAATACCCACCAAGGTCTATGGCGGCAATGAAATCAAACCCAAGTACCTGCATGAATTCCACCAAGCCGGAGACTGTTGGAGCCCGAAACTGCCCGCCAACGGCAAAGAATTCAGAATCGAATTGGCCGTGAAACACGCATGGAACAGCAACGGTTTTTACGAAAAACTGACAATCCCAACGCGTGAGCAATTGGTGGCGAAATTGAATGCAATCAGTTCCAAAATCCCCATTCCGCAAGACTGGAATGGCCTGCGCACATGGCGCGGCTCAGTGGGTGGGCAGTTGGATATTGAGGCCAAGGTAGAAAATGGTCTAAAAAACTCCAATACTTGGCTCGCAGGCGGTGGTGTGCAAGACTTTATTGACTGGAGTCACCCGCACAACGCCCCAGTCAAAGAGTATTTGCTACAAACCCTCAAAACAGCGCCGCCCAAACCCACGGGTTGGACCGATTTGCAACTGCCCGTTTCCCCCCAAACGGAAAAGCCTGTGGTGTTGACTCTGGCGGAGGCGGAGCGTTCAGCCAAGATTCAAGAAGAAGGCTATCTGCTGCGCGGTGCAGCCACGGCAGGCAAACAAAGCAACAATGCATCCCAACCGAAAAACTGAATATGCTCAACACCTTAACCATCACACCAGAACAAGAAAAAGCTGCGCGCGACCAAGCGTTTTACCTGCTTAAAAAGTACAGCAGCTTCACGTTTTTGGACAAGGCGCGCAGCCTGTACCAAGAGCTGCTAGACACCTATGTGCGCATGCTCAACGAGCCTGAGCACGCCGCGTACCAAATAAACTCCTGCGCACAACGCCACACAAGGCCGAAGCATACAAATATTTCGATGGCTGCACGCTGCCCATCTCTGATTTCTTTTTTGGGCAGATGTCGCGTGAACAGGGCTACCGCTATCAAGCCTTTTATCGTGAGTTGGGGATGCCTGAAGATGACTCAAATCCCAAAGAAGGAGTAATGAAAAATATTTCTGATATGTCGGTAATTGATGCGAAGCTTGGATCATGTGTTATTGATAGATTAATACATAACGCAGATAAGTGGGAACTCGCAATGGCCTTCAATTTTGAGACCCTGTTCGAGCTGCCTTATTTAAAGGCGGTTCCCAGTTACGGCAAGCCTTT
>JBIPME010000388.1:0-2941 GCA_044369275.1 Rhodoferax sp. | reverse complement strand
CCAAGGCGTATTGGAAAGCCGCGTGGAGGGCCGCACGGGCACCACCGCCTATGCCTGGTGGGTGGCCCGCTGGGGTTTGCTGCCCTTGTGGCTGCTGGCATTGGCCGTGCTGCTCTTGGCATGGCGGCGCTGCCAGCTGCATGCGCGTATGGCGCACCCAACCAGCCCGTAAAATCAGACCTTTAGCGGCGTACCCTACGCTGCGCAGCCTCTCAAAATTACCATGCTCACCTTCCAGCAAATTATTCTTCGCCTACAGCATTACTGGGCCGATCACGGCTGCGCCTTGTTGCAATCTATCGATATGGAAGTCGGTGCCGGCACCTCCCACACCGCCACATTTTTGCGCGCCATTGGCCCCGAGCCGTGGAAAGCCGCTTACGTGCAACCCAGCCGCCGCCCCAAAGACGGGCGCTACGGCGAAAACCCCAACCGTTTGCAGCACTACTACCAATACCAAGTGGTGCTCAAACCCGCGCCCAGCAACATTTTGGAGCTCTACCTGGGTTCGCTAGAAGCCTTGGGTTTTGACCTCAAGAAAAACGACGTTCGTTTTGTGGAAGACGATTGGGAAAACCCCACCCTAGGCGCTTGGGGCCTGGGCTGGGAAGTGTGGTTGAACGGCATGGAAGTGACGCAATTCACCTACTTCCAGCAAGTCGGCGGCATCGACTGCAAACCCGCCACGGGCGAAATCACCTACGGCTTAGAGCGCTTGGCCATGTACCTGCAAGGTGTGGACAATGTGTACAACCTGGTCTGGACCGAGGGCCTGAGCTACGGCGACGTGTACAAACAAAACGAAGTCGAGCAATCCACCTACAACTTCGAGCACAGCAACACCGACTTTTTGTTCACCGCCTTCGCCGCCCACGAAGCACAGGCCCAGCACCTGGTCGCCATCCAACTGGCATTGCCCGCCTATGAACAGGTTCTCAAAGCCGCGCACAGCTTTAACCTGCTGGACGCCCGCGGTGCCATCAGCGTGACCGAGCGCGCCGCCTACATTGGGCGCATCCGCAACCTGGCACGTACCGTCGCGCAAAGCTACTACGAGAGCCGCGAGCGCCTGGGCTTTCCCATGGCGCCGCGCGAGTGGGTGGCGCAGATGCCGGTGAAGAAAACTACGGAGCCCGCTAGCGCTGGCAGCTGAAAACCTTCATGGACGGCTGCCCCCCCTCAACCCAGCTAATACCTGTATGACAAACATAACTGAAGATATTCGTGCATTTCGCACTTTGCTACGTCAGAGCGACCGCCCTTTAGAGACCAATGACCCGTTCTATGTCTCTGATTTGCACGGCACGCAAGCGCAAGACGTGGTGCAGCGATTATTTGAAGACATTCAGGAAACGCCAGCCACTGGGCTTTACTACTTCACTGGCCAACGCGGTACCGGCAAAAGCACCGAATTGCTGCGCTTAAAAGGCTTGGTAGATGGCTCTGGCGGGGCCACACAACGGCGATGCATCCTGTTGGACTGCATGCACTATCTCAACGACGCGCAAAGTATCAGCGCGGAACTGCTGATGTTGATGGTGGCTGCGGGGGTGGACGACTGGATCAGTGCCGCTTATCCCGAAATGGACTTCACGACGGTACCTTGGGCGTCACGTTTTCGGGCATGGCTAAAGACCGAGGTGGAACTTGATAAGGTGGCACTGGAAATGGGCCCATTGAAGACCCATTTCAACCTCAAGCCCTCGCAAGCGGTGGTACAAGAGAAAATTAAAAAGCTGGTTAGCCGACAACAATTTCACAAAGACCTCATTGCCTTCATTAGCGAGATGTGTACATGGGTGCAAAAACGCGAGAAGCGGGAAATCGTGGTGGTGGTTGACTCGCTGGAACGACTACGCGGCAGCACTTGGGCCAGCAAAGAGCAAGATGACATTTACGAGCAGGTGGCACAGGTTTTTTCTGACCAGCTAGACATGCTCACTGTGCCGAATCTCAAACTGGTGTATTCGGTGCCACCGTACCTGTGCCTTTTGAAAAATGTCCGTGACCGGGTGCCTTTGTATGCACTGGCCTCGGTGCGTGTTTATGAACATCCGAAAAAAGCCGAACAAAAACGCAAGCCACGTGATTCTGGCTTGGCGCACATGCGCCAACTGCTCAGCAAACGCTGGAGCGCATGGGAAAAGATTTTTTCACCCGAAGCCGTGGACCGCTTTGCCCTATTGTCCGGCGGTGATCTGCGGCAGTTTTTTTTGCGCATTCTGATTGACGCATTGGTGCAGGCCCAATACGCTGTAGAGCGTTTACCCATGGCGAAAGATGACGTAATCATTGACGACATTGAGGCTGGTTGCCGCATTGAAATGCTTCAATTAACAGTGCGCCAAGAATGGCCCCTCATGGCCAAAGTAGCCCAAAGCCATATGGCTATTGCAGACGACAAAATACAACTCAAAACCTTGGCGCACTTAATGGAAGTTAAGGTCATCCTCAACTATCGCAATGGCAGCGATTGGTTTGATCTGCATCCAGCCCTGTGGAGTGAAATTGGCGGCATTTCCCTCGCAGAAAACACCACACCATGACACTTGCGACATTGCCCGAGCCATTGAGCACCCGTTCAGAAGACGAGGTGTTCGAAGCTGCGTGGCAGCGCTTGTTACTCATGCTGGACAACACCAAGCAATTCAGCACTTTGTTTGTCTTTAGTGGAAACCAAGTCCTTGAGTTGGCCCTACAACAGCGCTTGCAGCAAGCCGTTCAGGTTCACGGCGTAACGTGGCACCTATTGCCTACATGGAACGAAACACCCGAAGGCCAGGCACAGCGCAGGCAGCAAGCCCAAGCATGGCCCATGCCCACACAGGCATTGACTTGGGCACACATGGTGGCGCAGCAAATCGTGCGCGATGTGTTGCAAACGGTTTTTCCAAACTCCGAACAGGCACAGCCAAACGGCAGCATCCTTTGGTTAGACCTG
>JBIPME010000036.1:0-9426 GCA_044369275.1 Rhodoferax sp. | reverse complement strand
ACATTGCCTTCTTGAATTAAATCGGCGTGGGGCAGGCCGTAGCCCATGTACTGGCGCGACACCGATACCACTAAGCGCAGATGGGATAAAACCAATTTTCCGGCAGCTTCAAGGTCGTTGTTGTTTTTAAATTCGCGTGCAAAGCGTTGCTCTTCATCCAAAGTTAGCATGGGCAAACGATTGGCGGCAGAAATATAGGCATCCAAATTCCCCAATGCAGGCACCATGGACCAAGGGTTGGCAACGGCCAGCGCGTCAGCCGAGGCGTTGCGGGGCATGCTTGATGCAGTCATAGTAAAACTCCTTTTACGTGCATACTGCCGATATTAGCACTCTATTGAACTGAGTGCTAATTGGCCCGTAAAAGCGTGGTTAGCTTGCAGACTGCTGCGCTCTGGTATGCGCTGCTGTTGCCTTGCCTTGCTGTGCGCATGCGCAGTGGGCCCCTCCTAATTTTGGCGCGCTTGGACGCCTTCTTGGTAGGCGCGGTTGATGGCTTTGGATTTGCTTTCTGCCAAGGCTTTGATTTCAGGGCCTAGGCTGGCCACTTTGTCGGGGTGGTACTGGCGAATTTGGGATTTGTAGGCGCTGTGAATTTCGTCTGCGGACGCATGCGGGCTGACTTTGAGCACTTCGTACCATGCAAGATTTTCTTCCTCTTCGCGGGGCGGCGGCTGTGAAGATGTGTTTTGGTTTTGGTTTTGGTTGGCGTTTGGATTAGCGTTTGGGTTGGGTTTTTGGGGTTGGGGGTCGGGCTTGGTGCCGATCAGTTTGGACACAGCAAAGTAGCCGACCAGCAGGCCGACCAGGATGGCGAAAATCTCAATGAGGCGCATGTTTGGGGCTGTTTAAAAGTAGGGTTTTAGCGTCGGCGTATGCGCTAAGCAGGGCGGGGTCGTCGGATTCTGCGCTTTCTTGGTCTATGGATTGCACCAAGGTTTCTTGCAGCACCTGCCATTGTTCGGGGTTGAGCAGTGTAAACGCAGCACCCACGAGGTTGGATTGCGTGGTGCTTTGCAGCGAGAGTTTGCGAACGAGGTTGATCGCAAAGGGTGGGCAGAAAATGCATTCGAGGGCGATGGACCATGCATTTTTGGGGGTGATGCCCAGTTGTTTCGAGAAGCGCAGGGTGACTGCCCCAGCCAGCATGGCGTGCAGGTAGATGCATGCCACGCTGAGCAGTATGGCCGTTTCGCTGCGGGCAACCCCTATTGCCAAGGGCAAGAGCAAGAAGATTGAGGCTGCGCAGGCGTAGACGGTGTAGCAAAAAATGCCGGGCAGTTTTCGCTTGGCAGGCCAGTTTTCTGCGTCGTGAAGGTCGATGCGGCTGCTGTTCCAGGCCAATCTGTACAGTGGGCGGTGCGCTAGCAAGAGGTTGGGGATGAACAGGTTTTTCCCAAGAATACTGAGCCGATTGTGCGCACTGCTTACGCGCCAGCCACGCCAAGTGGGTGTGGCAATGCCTTCGTTGGCGTAAAGCAGCAGGCAGGCGTCGTAGGCATAAAAAAGCGCAGCTGCAATCAGCAGTTGCGCTTGCGCAGAAATGGGTATCACTGCTTTTTCTTGAAGAGGGAGCCTAATCCGGCAATCGCCGCAATCACCGCACCAGCTATCAATTTCCAGAAGGCGGCCAAGAAGCCGCCCAGTACGCCGAACAGGCCTTTTTTGCCGGCAGCCGCAGCGGCGCCACCCAAGACCAAGGCGGCCAGTCCGTAGGCGGCAACTTTGTCGCCTTCTTTGAATTCGGAGTAGGTTTCGCCTGCGTTGTACTGGAAGTCGTGCAGCGCAGTTTTGAATGCTTGGGTGTTGCTGGCCAAGGTTTCCGTGTCGGAAACCAAGACTGCTTCCATCACGCCGGTGCGCCCCAGAATGCGGCTGCTGTAGTTGATGTTCATGCTGCCGTCTTCAGAGCGCAGGCGCACGCCCCATTCCAAGCGTTTGGTTTCGGCGTCGTAATGGGGGGCGACTTGCCAGCCGTCGGTGTACAAGGTTGGTAACCCTAGTTGTTTGCGCTCTTCGTTGCCGTCTTCGTCACTGTCTTTGAGGCTTTTCAAAAGGGCCGAGGCATCAATTTTTTCATCGTCTTTGACGTAGCCAGATGCGTCAAAAGTGAAAATGGAGAACCATTCGAGGTCTTTGGGGGCCAGCATGTAGTTTTTGTCTCGGGGTGGATTGCCCATGATTTCAAGGAAGCGGCTGGTGTCTTTTGCGCCTAGAAATACATAGCCTTTGGGTACGGCGATAGTGGCTTTGTTGTCGATGGTGCCTTTGGTGGGGCCGTTTTGCCAGTGGAGTTTGGCCAATTCGGCTTGCGTGTTGCTTTGTGCTTCTGGTGCCTCTTGTGAGAAGGCCAGCAAAGGGAGCATGAGGAGTGCAATCAGCAGTTTTTTCATAGTAGGTTTTGTAGTCTGAGTGGTGTGGGCTGCCATTCTAATGGGCGAGTCGCTTTTTTTGCTTTTGATTTTTGCTCTTCAATAGGCTGCAAAAGCCAAAGAGATTCCCATAGTATCTGCGGTGCGGATGGTTTTTAGACTATGGGAAACCCTAGTATGCGCTGTGAAGTGCATGAAAAAAATGTGCTCAAGGGGATTTGGGCGTGAGCAGGTTTTGCAGCGCTACGCCCGTGTGGGTGGCCAGGTGGATCAGGGTTTGCGGTGTTCCCGCAGCGACCAGGCGGCCACCGCCGTTGCCGCCTTCGGGGCCGAGGTCGAGCACCCAGTCGGCTTCGGCGATGAGGTCCAGGTCGTGTTCGATGACGACCACGCTGTGCCCGCCACGGACCAAGCGGTGCAGCACGTGGATGAGTTTTTCGACGTCGGCCATGTGCAGGCCTACGGTGGGTTCGTCGAGCACGTAGAGCGTGTGCGGGGCCTTGTTGCCGCGTTTGCCGATGTCGTCGCGCACTTTGCTGAGTTCGGTGACCAGTTTGATACGCTGTGCCTCGCCGCCGCTTAAGGTGGGGGAGGGCTGGCCCAGTGTGAGGTAGCCCAGGCCGACTTCTTTGAGCAGTTGCAGGGGGTGGGCAATGGAGGGCATGGCTGCAAAGAAGTCGACCGCTTCGTCGATTTCCATTTGCAGCACATCGCCTATGTGTTTGCCGCGCCAGGTTACGGCCAGGGTTTCGGGGTTGAAGCGGGCGCCTTTGCAGGTTTCGCAAATGACTTTGACGTCGGGCAAGAAGCTCATGCCAAAGGTGCGCATGCCTTGGCCTTCGCAGGCGGGGCAGCGCCCATCGCCGGTGTTAAAGCTAAAGCGGTTGGCCGCGTAGCCACGGGCTTTGGCTTCCAGGGTGTCGGCAAACAGTTTGCGGATGGTGTCCCAAAAGCCAATGTAGGTGGCGGGGCAGCTGCGTGGGGTTTTGCCAATGGGGGTTTGGTCGACTTCGAGCACGCGGTCTATGCTTTCGAGGCCGGTGACGCCGTCGCAGTCGCTCCAGGGCGCGTGTTCGCCAGCCGCCCAGGCATCGCGCCCGGCCTTGGTGCTGCGTTGCTGCACCGCCTGTTGTACGTTGCTGAGCAGCACGTCGCGTGCCAAGGTCGATTTGCCAGAGCCGGAGACGCCGGTAATGGCCACCAGGCAGCGCAGCGGGACGTGCGCCGTGACGTTGCACAGGTTGTGCAGCTGGGCGTTGTGTACGGTCAGCCAGGTGGTGGGGGCGGGGGTGTCGTTCGTGCTGGCGGCGGCTGCCGCAGCCGCCGCAGTTGCGTTGGCCGCTGCGGTAGATGCGCGGGTCGCTTTGCGCTTGGGTTTGGCCGGTGCCGGGGCTGTGGTGGCCTCGGCGTTCGGGGTGGCGTCTGCGCTGGCGCTGGTTAGGGCGTTCGCTGGGGTGGAAAGGGGGGTGACCGGGGTGACCGAGGTCATGCCGTTGCCGTCTGGCGGGGGCAGGCTGACCGTGCGTTGCACGCTCAGCGGGTGTTGCATGGCATGCAGCAGGTAGCGCCCGGTTTGCGAGGCTGCGACTTGTTGCACCTGCGCTACCGTGCCTTGGGCCACGAGGTGACCGCCGCGTTTGCCTGCGCTGGGGCCGATGTCGATGATGTGGTCGGCGTGGCGAATGGTTTCTTCGTCGTGCTCCACGACGACCAGGGTGTTGCCTTTGTTGCTGAGGCTTTTGAGGGCGTTGAGTAAGATTTTGTTGTCGCGTGCGTGCAGGCCGATGGTGGGTTCGTCGAGCACGTAGCAAACGCCTTGGAGGTTGCTGCCTAGCTGGGCGGCGAGCCGGATGCGCTGGGCCTCGCCGCCGCTCAGGGTGGGGGCACCCCGGTCCAGGGTGAGGTAGCCTAAGCCCACTTCTTCTAAGAATTCAAGGCGGCTTTTGATTTCGGGGATGAGGTCGCGGGCGACATCGACTTCGCGTTGCGAGAGTCCGCCGGTTTGTTGCAGGCCTGCGATCCATTGGCGCACTTCGGTCACGCTCAGGCGGGCGATGTCGGCAATGCCGACTTGGGCAAAGCGCACGGCGCGTGCCGTGGGGTTTAAGCGCGTGCCTTCGCAGTGGGGGCAGGCGATGTTGGCCAGGTCTTGGATGTCGGCTTCGACAAAGGTTTGCTCGCGCCCGGCGTTGTCGTCGGTTTTGACCGAGTCGTCAAACACTTGGCGCTGGTCTTTGCTGAGTTGCAAGCCCGTGCCTACGCAGTGGCTGCACCAGCCGTGTTTGCTGTTGTAGCTAAAGAGCCGGGGGTCGAGTTCGGCGTAGGAGGTGGCGCACACGGGGCAGGCGCGTTTGGTGGAGAACACTTGCAGCTGGCCAATGTGGGCGCTGGCTTGGCCTGCGGCCATGGCTTGGCGTAAGCCGTCCAAGTGGCTGAGCACGTGGACCACGCCTTTGCCGTGCACCAAGGTTTGGCTGAGCGCTTGGCGCAGTTCGGCTTCGTGGGCGGGGTCGATGTCCAAGCTGGCAACGGGCAGTTCGATGGTGTGTTCTTTGAAGCGGTCTATGCGCGGAAAGCCGGTGGTGGGCAAGAAGTTGCCGTCCACGCGCAGATGGGTGTAGCCCCGGGGGCGGGCCCAGTCGGCCAGTTCGGTGTAGACGCCTTTGCGCGCGGTGACCAAGGGCGCGAGCAGGCCAATGTGTTGGCCACGGTAGTTGCGCAGGAGTTGGGCGGCGATGCTGTCGGCGGTTTGCGCCGCCAGTGCCGTGCCGTCGTGGATGCAGTGCTGCGTGCCCAGTTTGACGTAGAGCAGGCGCAGAAAGTGCCAAACCTCGGTGGTGGTGCCCACGGTGGATTTGCGCCCACCGCGTGAGAGGCGTTGTTCAATGGCCACCGTGGGCGGGATGCCGTAGACCGCGTCCACCTCGGGGCGGCCTGCGGGTTGCACGATGGAGCGGGCGTAGGCGTTGAGCGACTCCAGGTAGCGGCGCTGGCCTTCGTTGAACAAAATGTCAAACGCCAAGGTGGATTTGCCGCTGCCCGAGACGCCGGTGACCACGCTGAATTTGCCTCGCGGTATGTCCACGCTGAGCGACTGCAGGTTGTGCTCTTTGGCGTTGACGATGCGAATAGTGTTGTCTGTGTGCGCGGGGGCGTGGTGGGCCTCACGCAGCTGCGCCATTTGGGCCGGGGCTTTGGGGTGCAGGGGGTGTTTGGCGGCGTGTGCGGCGTAGTCGTCGCCTGCGCTGCGTTCTTGGACTTGGTGGACTTGGTGCACTTGGTGGACCACGCCCATGGCGGCGGCATAGTCGCGCAGGGCTTGGCCGGTGTGCGAGCTGGGGTGGCGCAACACGTCTTCAGGCGTGCCACTGGCCACCACGTGGCCGCCAGCGTCGCCGCCTTCGGGGCCTAAATCAATCAACCAGTCGCTGGCACGGATCACGTCCAAGTTGTGCTCAATCACGACCAGCGAATGCCCGGCATCCAGCAGCTTGCGCAGTGCGCGCATGAGTTTGGCGATGTCGTCAAAGTGCAGCCCGGTGGTGGGCTCGTCGAGCAAGAACAGGGTGCCGCGTTGTGCCGTGGCTTGGCGGCTGGCGCTGCTGCTTTTGGCGGCATCGGCCAAGAAGCCTGCGAGTTTCAAACGCTGCGATTCGCCGCCCGAGAGCGTGGGCACGGGTTGGCCGAGTTTGACGTATTCCAGCCCGACATCGACGATGGGCTGCAAGGCGCGCATCACTTCGCGGTCGGCGCTAAAAAAGCCCGCGGCTTCGCTCACGGTCAGGTTCAACACATCGGCCACATGCAGCTGGCGGCCATGGCGCTCAATGGTTACTTCCAGCACCGCCTCGCGGTAGCGTGTGCCGTTGCAGTCGGGGCAGCGCAAATACACATCGCTGAGAAATTGCATTTCAATGTGCTCAAAGCCCGATCCCCCGCAGGTGGGGCAACGCCCGTCGCCGCTGTTGAAGCTGAATTTGCTGGCCGTGTAGCTGCGCTCACGCGCCAGCGCGGTTTGGGCGAACAGTTCGCGCACCGCGTCCCATGCGCCCACGTAGCTCACCGGGTTGGAGCGGGCGGTTTTGCCAATGGGTGACTGGTCTACAAACACCACTTCGCTGAGCAGTTCGGCACCCAGCAGGCGTGCGTGCGCGCCCGGCGTGTCCGTGGCTTTGCCAAAGTGGCGCAGCAAGGCTGGGGCGAGCACGTCTTGAATCAGGGTCGATTTGCCCGAGCCACTCACGCCCGTGATGCAGACCAAGCGTTGCAGCGGAATTTCGACGCCAATGTTTTTCAAATTGTGCGCGGTAACCCCTTCGAGCAGCAGGCGCGGCGTGTTGGGCTGCACCATGCGCTTAAAGCCCATGCCCACTTGCTTGCGCCCACCGAGGTAGGCCCCGGTCAGCGTGTCGGCATTGCGCAGCGCAGCGGTGGTGCCGTCGAACACAATCTCGCCGCCGCGCTCGCCCGGGCCTGGGCCCATGTCGATCATGCGGTCAGCGGCCAGCATCACGGCGGGGTCATGCTCCACCACCACCAGGGTGTTGCCCGCGTCGCGCAGGCGCTGCATGGCCACAATGATGCGGTGCATATCGCGTGGGTGCAGGCCGATGCTGGGCTCGTCTAACACGAACAAGGTGTTGACCAAAGAGGTGCCCAAGGCGGTCGTGAGGTTGATGCGCTGCACCTCGCCGCCGCTGAGGGTGCGGCTTTGGCGGTCCAGGCTGAGGTAGCCAATGCCCACGTCGCAGAGGTATTTGAGCCGCGTGACCACTTCTTCAAACAGCAGCTTGAGGGTGCGAAAGTCCGCCTCAGACGAGCCGCTCACGCCCGCGGCGGTGGGGCTCAGGCCCGCTTGCAAGTCGTCAAAAAACTGGCGCAGCCGGCTCAGTGGCATGCACATCATGTCGTGCAAACACAGGCCCGGCAGGGCTTCGAGCTGCGCGCGCGACCACTGCACGCCTTGCGGCATAAAACGCTGCGCGGGTGCCAGCACCGCATCGGCCTGCGCGGCCGTGCCAATGCGCCAAAGCAGGCTTTGCGTTTTCAGCCGCGCCCCCGCACAGGCCGGGCACGGGGTGTAGCTGCGGTACTTGGACAGCAGCACCCGAATGTGCATTTTGTAGGCCTTGGATTCCAGGTATTCAAAAAACCGGTCAATGCCAAACCAGTGCGCATCCCACTTGCCGTTCCAGTTGGGCGAGCCCTTGATCACCCATTGCTGTTGCGCGGGCGTGAGTTTGTACCAAGGGGTGTCGCGGGGAATGCCGCTGGCCTCGGCATGGCGCATCAGGTCATCTTGGCACTCTTGCCATGCAGGGGTTTGGATGGCTTTGATGGCCCCTGCGCGCAAGGTGAGTTTGTCGTTCGGAATCACCAGCCCATAGTCCACGCCAATGACCCGGCCAAAACCACGGCAGGTCTCGCAGGCACCGACCGCCGAGTTAAAGGAAAACATGGACGAAATCGGGTCCGCATAGCGCAGGTTGCTATCCGGGCAGTGCAGCCCCGTGGAGAAGCCCCACACCACTGGGGTGCTGGCCGCCTCTTGCAGCACATACACCTGCAGCTGCCCGCTGCCGCGTTTGAGCGCCAGCTCAATGGCATCGAGCACGCGCGCCTTTTCGGTGCCCTGCATGCGCAAACGGTCGGCCACCACGTCCAAAATTTTGCGCGGCCCCGCAGCGGTCTGGCTCTCGCGCTCGGCCTGCACCCGGGTAAAACCGCTGGCACTGAGCCACTGCTCCACCTCTTGCGCGCTGGTGTTGGCGGGCAGCTCCACGGCAAACGTGAACACCAAGCGCGGATTGTGCGCAGCGCAGCGGCGCAGCAACTCGGCATAGATGGTCTCGGGCGTATCGTGCTGCACCGCTTGGGCCGTCGCTTGGTCAAACAACTGGCCCGCCCGAGAAAACAAGAGCTTGAGGTGGTCGTTTAACTCCGTCATGGTGCCCACGGTGGAGCGGCTAGAGCGCACCGGATTGGTTTGGTCAATCGCAATCGCCGGGGGCACGCCCTCGACCTTGTCCACTGCGGGTTTGTCCATGCGGTCCAAAAACTGCCGCGCATAGGCGGAAAAAGTCTCCACATAACGGCGCTGGCCTTCGGCATACAGCGTGTCGAACACCAAACTCGATTTGCCCGAGCCACTGGGGCCGGTCACGACCGTTAACTCCCCGGTGCGGATATCTAAATCCAAGTTTTTAAGGTTGTGCTGCCGCGCACCGCGAATGCGGATGGTGCCTTGGGACATGGTGGATGCTCTTTCAACAAAGGAGCGTTATTCTAGGAGCTTGTGCTTAGCCTTTCAGCGCGCGTTCCAATTCTTGGCAAGCTTCAGCCCCCAGTGCCGCTTGCAACTTGGGCAGCAAGCGCAGCAAATCCTCATAACCGGCTGCCGACTCCACCGATAAATTCAACAAAAACCCGCGCAAACCCAAACGCGCAGACAATGCCGTGGCCAGCGGTTTGGCCGCTTGGTAACGTGCTTGCGGGGTGGGAATGCCGTCTTGGGCGAGGGCTGTTGCCACGGGCGGCGGTGGCGATGTGAAAGCAGGCGCGGATGCCAGTGTGGGCGCTAAAGAGGGCATGGGCAGCGTGTGCGGCAGGGGTGACGCGGCTGGGGCTGAGGGTGGGGCTGCGTTGGCCGCTGTATCGGGCTCCTTGGGCGCAGCTTGGGCTAAAAAACCCTTTTGCAGCATGTCTTCTACATCGCCTGGGCTGGTGTGCAGCGCCAGGGTGTCGGACAAAATCGTCTCCACCGTGTGTTGGCCATCTACCAAGATAAACAAGGCGCGTTGGCGTGCCGATAAAAGTGCGGAGCGTTCCTTGAAAGCCGCTTGACCCAATGGGGTTTTGATCAGATGCATAGCCATATCCTCCATTGACAAAAGAGGCCGTAAAAAAGGCCCCCATTGGAGCCTTTATGGTACGCCCATCGGATTCAAGCGGGCAATTTTTATCACATTCTTCATCCCACCCGCAGATTAATCGTTGGCGAAAATATCTACGTCTTTAGTCTCTTTAATAAACAAGGTGCCAATGACCAAGGTGA
>JBIPME010000512.1:0-2947 GCA_044369275.1 Rhodoferax sp. | reverse complement strand
CTCGCTCTAACTCCCACACGGGTACGCCTAGGTCTTGGCATAAGGTATCAATGCGTAAGGGGGTATCGGCTCTGCTATCACACCATTGTCGTACCGATTCAATCAGCCTAGTTCGGCTTAACAAATGATGCATGCTATTGGCTTTTGGAAGTTGCCACCGGCATAACAACTCTTGACAAACCACTTGTAGTAATTGTTCGTGGGCTTGTTCAATAATGGCTTGCTCGGGCTCTTGCAAACGCTGTGGGCCCAGTACCCAAGACAACTCAGTAATTAAAGTCATTGACTCAGGACTGAGCTGCCCAGGTAAATGCAGGGTAGTTAAACTGGGTGGCAATTCAAAACCCAAGGCTTGTAAACGTTCTAGGGGAATTTGCATGCCTATCCACTGTGCTTCGGGTGGCAGGCTAATACACATTTCGCTGCCCGCTGTGTAAATGACTAAATCTCCGTTGCGCAGCTCTTTACCTTGCACACGCCAATTGCCTTGGCCTTGTAAAAAAATACCTACCGACACTCGCTCATGCGACAAATCCCCTTGGGCCAATAATGCTAAATTGTATTGACCCCAATCGGTTCGGCATTGCGGGCTAATGCTGTGCACAATTTGGCCTGCAAACTGCCCTTGTTGCAATTGCACATGTTCAAGAAACCCCTCTTGCAAAGCTAACACCATGGCCTGTGGATCGAAGGCATGAAGTCGAGTCACAAAACCAGCAGGGCAAGACGTTTGAACCACCATGAAAAAAACCAATCCATTACTTAGATAAGGAAATATAAGTGTTGATACAGCGTATGTCAACGAAAGCTTTATAGCAAAAAATGACTATAACTCACCAAACCTAGGGTAAACACTGAAGCCAATAAAAGCGGTTTGCAGAAATTTGGATAGTCGACTCAGTTAGCCATTTTTAAAATAGTAAGCGTATTTATTCATATAAAAAAATGAGGAGACAATCATGAGCAACGAATTTGATTACATTGTAATTGGTGGCGGTTCGGCTGGATGTGTGGTGGCTTCACGCCTTACAGAAGACGCCCAAACATCGGTATGTCTGCTTGAAGTGGGCTCGCCCGATAAAAGCGTTTTTATTCATGCCCCTGCTGGGGTGGTGACAATGCTGCCCATTCCATTTAATAACTGGGCTTTTAAAACAACACCTCAAAAAAATCTTCATAATCGGCAAGGTTATCAACCGCGTGGCAAGGTTTTAGGTGGCTCTAGTTCTATTAACGCCATGCTTTATGTGCGGGGCAATCGTTATGATTACGATCATTGGGCAAGCTTGGGTAACACAGGCTGGTCGTATGAAGAGGTCTTACCTTATTTTAAAAAAGCAGAAAACAACGAGACCCATCCTGAAGGCCCCTATCATGGTGCAGGTGGCCCACAAAATGTGGCCGAGCTACGCAGCCCAAGTCCAGTTAATCAACTATTTTTGAAGGCCTGTGCCATGCACGGCATTGACTACAACCCCGATTACAATGGCGCACAGCAGTATGGTAGCTTTATGTACCAGGTGTTTCATAAAAACGGTGAGCGCCATAGTGCAGCCAAGGGCTATATAACGCCTCATTTGTCACGGCCTAACTTGCATGTCAAAACCAACACCATTACCACTCAAATTATTTTTGAAGGTAAACGCGCTGTTGGTGTCAAAATCAAACAAGGCAATCAAGTGAGTGAACTCAGGGCGCGCTGTGAGGTGATTGTTTCGGCGGGTACTTTTGGTTCACCACAACTACTCATGGCCTCGGGTGTAGGACCAGTAGACGAGCTTCAACGTCATGGCATTCCAGTAGTGCATGGCCTAGAAGGGGTGGGTAAAAATTTACAAGATCATATTGACCAAGTACAAACCTGGCGCACCAGCAATAAGCAAGACACTTTTGGTGTTTCTGCAACGGGTACAGTGGGGATCACCAAAGCCATTGGTGAATGGAAGAAAAATCGCACCGGAAAAGTCACCAGCACATTTGCCGAGTCAGGTGCGTTTTTTAAATCATCTCCCGAGCTAAGTGTTCCCGATTTGCAATTGGTTTTTGTGGTGGGCATTGTAGATGACCATAGCCGCAAAATGCATTTAGGTCATGGCTTTTCTTGCCATGTGGATGTACTGCGTCCGCATAGCCGTGGGACGGTCACTCTTCAGAGTGCAGATGTGACACAAGCCCCAGTAATTGATCCTCAATTTTTATCAGACGAGCGTGATATGGAGCTATTGGTAAAAGGGGTTCAAATCCAGCAATCTATTATTGAGTCTTCACCTTTTGATGCCATAAGAGGCAAGATGCTTTATCCGGTCGATAAGAATGACAAGGCGGCCATTATGAAAGACATTCGTAACCGAGCCGATACCCAATATCACCCTGTAGGCACTTGCAAAATGGGCCCCGCAAACGATTCAATGGCGGTGGTTGATGCGCAATTACGAGTTCACGGAATACAAGGCTTGCGCGTAGTTGATGCTTCTATTATGCCCACACTATGCGGCGGCAATACCAATGCTCCGACCATTATGATTGGCGAAAAAGCAGCTGACCTGATTCGAGCATCAAGGTAATCAAAGCTTTGATTGTTTATTTTTCGACTGACTATTTTTTTACTTTTTTGTTATAAAGCTTTTTCTATGACTACCCAACCTTGGCTCAAAACCTACCAATCTAATCATATTCCTGCCACTATTAATGCAGATATTTATCCATCAGTGCTCAGCATGATGGAGCAAGCCATGACTCGTTATGCAAGTCTTGATGCCTTCACTGCTTTTGGACAAACGCTTAGCTATGCCGAAGTCGATCGTTTGTCGAGTGGCTTTGCCGCTTGGCTGCAAAAATTAGGATTAAAAAAGGGTGATCGAATTGCCGTGATGACACCCAATTTTATTGCTTTTCCGATTGTATTTTTGGCTATAGCCCGCATTGGTGCAATACAGGTGAATGTCAA
>JBIPME010000387.1:0-2949 GCA_044369275.1 Rhodoferax sp. | reverse complement strand
GCTGATGTGCTCCAGTCGCCACTTTTTAAGCTGCTTGAACGCTTGGTAGCTCAGCACTGATTCTGAGATTGGCTCGCAAGATCGCAGTTCGATTTGCTGCCATACGGAGGTTGGTTTGAGCAGTTTGTCTTTAAACGCTTTCTCAATGGCGGCCGCAGCTTTCACAGCAGCAGCCTCTGCGGTCACGAAATCAGGCTCTGCAGTGTGCAGGATGATGATATCCATGATGCTTGTCTTTTCTGTGGCTTCAAACTCCACCAGCAACGCGACATCACCGTCGAACTGAATATGGAGCTTTCGTGCCGTCTTGGCGTGGGTGCAATTGCCGTCTTTGTGTTCGATGCCAATAGCGCGCCCCACAATTACCTCGACGTTTGGCTCTCCGAGAGGTTCTTGCGCAAGGTCACAGTCGTGCGTAGCCACAATGACCAGCGTACTCTCTGGCGTGTCAGGATGGTTGAGCGTCAGCGCCTTAGCGGCATTCGCATCCAGCAGATGCCCTTGTCGCCAAGGTGTGTCACGCGTCCATTTCACCACTTTTTACTTTCAGGCTTGGTCGTTTGATGCGGGTAGGTCGAAGTCAGCCGTGGCGGGGGTCTTTGCCCGGTTGGCAAATCGAGCGTTTATCCGTTCACGTTGAGTCGCCTCCTGTTGGTGAATATGAATAAGCATTAGCGCAGCTTCTCTAGCAGATTCACCGACTTGCGCTACCTGCAATAGCGTTCTTCCATTGGCAAACTTGCGTTTCAGTAACGCGGCGTTGACAGGAACTCCACCATTTACAAGCACGTCGCAGGCTTGGGCAAGGTCTTGTAATTTCGCAGCGTTTTCGTCCGTAACCGGTTCCCCATGGAGCCAGTTGTAAACAGATTGACGAGACACCCCCAAGGTGATGGCAAGGTCGGATATGGAGGGTTTCAATACTTCCCGAATGCAAGACAGATTTTCACTAGGCGATCGGATGTGTTGCGCATCGGTAACCTCGGCAAGTGGTACGGTATTTTGTTTGCTGTGTGTCGCTCGCTGCAGTTGCGCAAGTGAAAGCGCACCGCCAGTACCCATTCCGGCCAAGACAGCGCCAACTGATGTAGCCCACCCAATCCAGTGGGTGAGGCTAAAAGCGCCACCAGTTGCTGTGGGACGGTCCGTAATCCAGCCACCGTATGTTATGGATGCACCCATGATGCCCTCCTTTAAGCCCAAGAGGCCACTGCGTGTGCAGTGACAGTTGCCTGAAATGACTTATCGATTTCCCTATGAAGCGAGGCTAGTTGTGATTCCACCTTGGTAAGCCCAAATGCCTCACGGTGGGTGATGGAAGCATCCGTATCAACAATGGCATGCAGTCCTTGATGCTGCGTAAATCGGGGGGCTATGGTTGGAGCCAGTCCACTCAACTCCAAAGGTAGCCCTACGACACCTTCACGAATAAGGACACGCGATACCAGCTGGCCAGCCTGGGTCGCTGTGATGGTTTCACTGACCGACTGGTGTAGCTGCCCTTCACCACGTAGCGCGTGCCCCAGCACCTCGGGAACAAGAAATTCCCGAAGTGATTCTCCCTCTTTAGAGGGTTGAATTGCATTTAAATACCGTAGGCCAATGCGCTCCACAAAATCTAAGCGAAGTGCTTCGTGTAAAACGCCAAGTCCCATAAGCAAGGTTGCGGAAAAGGATTTGAAGGTGCCGTAGTCTGTTGTCTGAAACGACAGGGCATTTGTCTCCAGCAAAAACATAGAGCGACCTGTGATGTCACCAAACACAGAGCGTGACTGGGGTGTGACTGTCGGTGCACCCATTTGACCCTGCTCTATGCCACCGAACGGAAGAACTATGCGCTGAGTTACTTCTTGCCTGTAATCGGGGAAGTGCGCCTCGCGCATCTTTGCCTGAATGGCGGGAATGTAAGCTTCCAGATTCAGAACAGGGTTGAACTGGACTTGGGCAACGGTGTAGTAAACCGGCGCGTTATTCAGTTTTTTCCCCATGATTGATTCCTTTTTGACTTTGCAGTCGACTTGATACTTGACACTTTAGTTTACACCAGTGGGTGCCGTATGGTTGACGCTGTTCGCGTAAGCCCCCCTAGGTATACGAGTCGGCGCAGGCCCATTGTTTTTCTTGCAAGGCGGCCACCAGCGGGTCTAGGGCGCTGCGCCAGTCGCCATGGCTGCTTTGGCGAAAAAAGCGCATTGATGCGTACCACGGGGAGCGGTCGGTGTCGGTGAGCCACAGCCAATGGGCGTGGTGCGCCAAGAGCACCCACACCGGGGCACCCAGTGCACCGCACAAGTGCGCTACGGAGGAGTCGGTCATCACCACCAGGTCCAAAGCGGCCACGGCGGCGGCGGTGTCGGCAAAGTCGTGCAGCTGTGGTGCTAAGTCGACCATGCCAAATTGTTCGCGCAGGCCGGGCACGGTGTCGGCGCTGGCGGGGCCTTTTTGCAGTGAAAACAGTTGCACGCCGGGCAGGTTGATTTGCGCAAGCAGGCTGTGCGCGGCCAAGGCGCGATCGGCATTGCCCGCGAACGTGAGGCTGCCACTCCAGACCACGCCCACGCGCAATTTGCCGGGGAAGCGTTCGCGCAAGGTCTGGAAGTCGTTGTGCGGTACGGGTTGTGCGGGTTCGCTCGGTTGTAGGGACAGGGTTTGCGTGGTGGACGGGTCGGCTGCTTGCTTTGGTTTTTGGGTTTGTTCTGGAGTTTTTGGGGTGCCTGGTATTTGGAGGTAGCCCTGTGCATGGGGAATGGCACTGATGGCGTGGCAGAAAAAGCGTGGCAATTCGAGCAATGAGGCCTGCACATCGCAGTCGGGCAGGGGGCTTTTTTTGGAGACAAAGCGCACGCTGGGGTAGCTGCTTTGTGCCAAGCGCAGTAATTCGGGTTGCAAGGCCACGGTGATTTGGCCCGCCTCTAGCAAGGCGTGGGCGGCCGGCAGAAAGCGCAGGCA
>JBIPME010000384.1:0-2965 GCA_044369275.1 Rhodoferax sp. | reverse complement strand
CTCCAATTTGGCATTGGGGGGCACACTCTCCAGACCAGACGCTTGGGCGTTAAGGCACACATTGAACGTCAGCGCCACCCGGTTTCCATGCGTGACTTTGCGCAACTCGTGTTGGCAGTCGGCGTAAAAAACACACCATTGGACTTGGTCAGTGTTCAGGTTTTCGGACACAAACCGCAAAGTCTCCTGGCCACGCTGCACGACCAAATGCCCGCCCACATGCGCACAGGGCCACACCAACACCAAAGTAGCCACCATGCCGGGGAGTTTTTCCGTGTCTTGGTGCCATTTGAAAAACTGCTCTTCGCCATACAGCAGCAAATTGTGCAATTGCAAATCCAATTGGGCATGGGGCAGATGCAGCGCGCTGCGGATCTGGCGTTGCAGGTCGGCCCAGACCGCGTCCAAGCCGCTCAAAGTCAGGGCGTGTGCAGCGATTTCCGCGCTGTCACGCACTTGCGGATCCACCAAGGTCTGGTCCCTGAAGCCAAAAGCCGCAGGCTGCGCCAAAGCTTGCAGCCGGGTCACATCCGGACCCATCAAAGGCACGGGTAGCAAACCGTAGCCCTCCACAGACACGTTTAAAAGATGGGCAGCAAAAGCGCCTTGTGTGGCAAACCCCGCGTCTTGCGGTGCGCTACCAGCCGCCTCGCGATCGCTAGAGTCGGGATACAGTGCGGCAACAATCGAGGCAGTCGTCATAATGTATTAATCGGTATTTGAATATTAATTTTATAATCAGACTCTCTTGCAGAGACAGAAGGAATACTAAAACCATATTTTAGACCGAAAATAAATACATATCTAATATATCTAATATAAAATCATGTTAAATTATTCTAAAATCTATTTTTTTAGAAAAATTTACAATTCAATACAAAAAAATATTTACCGCATTTTTTAGAAAAAATAGATTTTTTATCTTTAAATTAACACAAAAAATAGGTTCATTTTTATTAAATTGAATCATTAAACTGCGTAAAACAACTTATTGCCCCAAGAAACTGCGTGGTAATCAAGCCCGCGTGCGGCGCAACAGCCCCGTAGACAAGGCGGTTCCAAGCACAATCACGCCGCCGCACAAAAGCATCCAGCCACTGACCCTTTCGCCCAAAAGCGTTACGCCATAGAACAGCGCAAACAGCGGAATGGCAAAAGTCACACTCAGTGCCCGCGAAGGACCGGCCCGCTCAATGATGCGAAAGTACAAAACATAGGCCACCCCCGTGCACAACACCCCCAACACCAGCACGCAGCCCCAAGCACGCAAGCTCGGCGCCTGCGCAGGCCAATACGCCCACACCAGCGGCGCCAAACCCAAGCTGGCACCCAACTGGCTCCCCGTGGCAGAAACCAAGGAAGGCAAATTGCCCATATAACGCTTGGCAACGCAAGCAGACAGGCCATAGCAAGTGGTGGCCAGCAAACACGCCATGACGGCCCAGCCGCTGGCGGCGTTGTGCGCGTCAGACTGAAAATGCACCTTGTCCCAGGCCAACATCGCAACGCCCACAAAACCCACCACCAAGCCCAGCAGCCGCGTTGCAGACGGGCGCTCGCGCAACCAGCCCCAAGCAATCAAGGCCCCAAACAGCGGCACCGTCGCATTGAGCATGGCCGTAAGCCCCGAGCTGATGGTAAGCAGCGCATAGCTAAAGCAGGCAAACGGAATGGCCGAGTTCAGCAACCCCACAGAAAAACTCAACCGCCAATGCGTGCGCAGGCTAGCCCCCTGCCCTCGCAACCAACACAGGGGCAGTAAAAAAATCGCCGCAATCGCCACCCGCAAACCCGTGGTGGGCAAAGGCCCCAGCTCCTGCACTGCAACCCGGGTAAACATAAACGAAGCGCCCCAAATGGCCGCTAACAACACAAACTCGCGCCGCCAAGGGCGCTGCTGCACTGCCTGTGCGGTGGCAGCCAAATCCATAGGCCCCAAAGGGCCGCCGTCAGTACAGCGCACGGTCAACGCGTCAGGGTTATGCATATAGTGTGCGGGGAGTTAGCTTATAGCTTGGGTTGGGTTAGGTTGGGTTGGGTTGACTTAGAGAGGGCTTGGACTGCGAGCAGTAGCGCTCTGCAGGCGCACCTACAATGGCGCAGCCTCCACCAAGGGCCTAGATTCTGCCTGAGAAGGTACAGCCGTGTAAAAAAGGACGTGTATGCAAATTGAGAACAATATTTTTAAAGCCTACGACATTCGGGGCTTGGTTCCTGAGAGTCTTAACGCGCAAGTGGCGCTCAGCTTGGGGCGGGCGTTTGGCACCATGGCCTTGGCCCAAGGCGAAAACACGGTGGCCGTTGGGCGCGATGGCCGTTTGTCGGGCCCCACCTTGGCAACGGCCCTCATACAAGGCCTGCAAGAGGCGGGCGTCGAGGTCATTGATGTCGGCATGGTCACCACCCCCATGCTCTACTTTGCAGCCAGCACCCTGTGCAGCAGCGGCATCCAAGTCACCGGCAGCCACAACCCCCGCGACTACAACGGCTTCAAAATGGTGCTGGCCCAAAAAGCCATTTACGGCGCTGAAATCCAAGCCCTGCGCGAGCGCATGCAGGCCAAAAACTGGACGCTGCAACCCGGGGGCAGCATCCGCAGTGTCGATGTATTGCCCGCTTACACGGCACGCATCCTCGGCGACATCCATTTGGCCCGCCCCATGAAAATCGTGGTGGACTGTGGCAACGGCGTGGCGGGGGCCTCGGCCCCGGACATCTTGCAAGCCATTGGCTGCGAAGTGCAAACACTCTACGGCACCGTGGACGGCAACTTCCCCAACCACCACCCCGATCCCAGCAAACCCGAGAATCTGCGCGACCTCATCGCCGCACTGCAGACGGGCGACGCCGAACTGGGCCTGGCCTTTGACGGCGACGGCGACCGCTTGGGCATCGTCACCCGCGATGGCAACACCATTTACCCCGACCGCCAAATGGTGCTCTTTGCCCAAGACGTGCTCTCGCG
>JBIPME010000383.1:0-2967 GCA_044369275.1 Rhodoferax sp. | reverse complement strand
TTCCCATAGTCGCCACACTCCAAAGTTGCGCTCGTGTACATTGGTATCGTGGAACATGACCAAAGCGCCGGGTGCAAGTTTTGGCAACCATGTTTCAAAATCATGGAGCACAGCTTCATATGTGTGCAGACCGTCAATGTGCAACAACTCTATTGACCCATCCGAAAAATAACTCACGGCTTCATCAAAAGTCATCCGCAACAGTCGAGAGAATCCGCCATAGTTCTCCTGATTATGTGCATTAACTTGGGAAAATATCTCGTTTCCATATTGCCCTGCATGCTCATCGCCCTGCCATGTATCAACCGCATAACATTTTGATGAAATTCCGGTTTCAACGACTGATTGGCAAAATGAAAAGTATGAATGTCCGTAATGCGTGCCAAGTTCAACAAATATCTTTGGGGAAACCTCTCTAATCACCCATGCGGCAAAAGGCAAATGCCCCAACCAAGCGCTGGGGGATTGAAGTAAGTTCGGGTTAAATGATGCTGCTGCAATTAAATTTTTGATTATCATGTGACTGTTTCTCAAGCTTGTAGCTTTACTTCGAGCATTGGAATACCTATCAGACCGGATGAGACACTACTTGATTCTGATTTAAATATAACGGCATCGTGTATCCAATGATGCTGTTCGTGTATTTCTTGGCTGCCGTTGGCTATGGCAGTCGTGATACTGTAGTCACCAGAGGGTAGTAATGGCATATAAAAAACAAAGTCCGCTTGAAGCTCGCGCCCCTCTTGGCAATGAACGGGTTGGTCTTTGTAGGTTAAGAATGTGTTGTCGCCAAACAAAGTTTGACCTAAGCGATCTTTGACATAGAAACCGACAATAGGTGAATCGAGGTCTTGATGAGCATGAACCATTACCCGCAAAATTACTTTTTCACCACCAACTATCCAAGCAAGCGAATGCTCGTTTTCATCCATTAAACGTACATCGTGAATCTGTGCCCCGCCCTTTCCAAAGGATGCTGCATTCGGATCAAAATTAAATATCTGCAAATCATTGCGCAAATTACTGGCATTAATGAATTCAAGTCGCTGATCTTTAATTGGAATGGAACCGTCGGGCTTTTTGAATGCACGAAGTTTGGTTGAGCTACTTTTGCCTTGCTGTGCTTCATAAAACGCCTCAAGATAAAGCTCACACACCCCCTTAGGCGAGCCCTCCTGTATCACCGTTCCCTTCTCTAGCCACACGGCATAGCTACACAGGTTTTTTATGCTACCCGTGTCATGACTCACAAACAGCACGGTTCCGTTGGTCATAAAGCTACGCAAAAACCGCATACATTTTTGTGTGAAAAACGCATCTCCAACAGCAAGTGCTTCATCCACAATTAGGATGTCCGCATCCACATGCGCGATGACGGCAAATGCCAGTCGCACCATCATCCCACTGGAATAGGTTTTTACTGGCTGTTCAATAAAATCACCGATATCTGCAAAGGCAACAATATCGTTAAAGCGCGAATCGATTTCTTCGTTATTTAAACCCAACACCGAAGCATTCATATACACGTTTTCGCGCCCGGTGAATTCAGGATTGAAGCCAGAACCTAGCTCCAGCAACGCTGCAATGCGACCATTGGTTTGAATGCTTCCGCTGGTGGGATTGAGCGTGCCGCAGATCATTTGCAGCAGGGTAGATTTACCGCTGCCATTACGTCCGATGATGCCGACGGTTTCACCTTTTTTGATTTCAAACGATACGTCTTTGACTGCCCAAAATTCGCGGAAGTATTGTTTGGACGAATGCCCTATAAGGCCCTGCAGCCGCGGCATCACAAACTGCTTAAGACGATCACGGGGTGCGCTATAAATTTCGTAGCATTTACTGAGATTGGTGACACGGATGGCAATTTCATTAGAGGACATCTGCAAAGCCTTTTCTGGTTTTTTGGAACCAGGCATGGCCCGCCCAAGCAATGGTAGTAGCCGCCATGGTGTAAATACTCAAACCTATCCAATTAGGCAAATGTCCCCAAATCAGCACTTCACGCGCCTGTTCGATGATGAAGGTCAGTGGGTTGGCCATGATGAACGGACGAAACCGCTCTGGCACCGCAGTTACCGGAAAGAACACGGGCGAAAGGAACATCAGCACAGTGGTGAGGATGCTGATGGTTTGACCCACGTCACGCAAAAATACACCCAAGGATGCGACCATCCAGGCAAGACCCGTGGAGAGGATGACCAACGGCAACAGTATAAAAGGGATGAAAATCGCCGTCCAGTGCAGGTAGCCGTTGAAGATGACAAAAGCGACGAGCAACACGCCCAAGCTGACGAGACCGTGAAACAACGCGGCGCCCATGGCAATGACGGGCAATATTTCAATGGGGAAAACCACCTTTTTGACATAGTTGACGTTGCCAACAATCAAGCTGGGGGCGCGGTTGAGCACCTCGTTAAACAGGTTCAGCACAATCATGCCGACAAACAGCACCACGGCGAACTGGGTTTTGCTGTCGTCCCCACCCGCGCCACCCCAGCGGGATTTAAAAATCTCGGAGAAGACGAAGGTGTACACAGTCAGCATGAACACCGGGTTGAAGAAGGACCAGGCCAGACCCAAGGCCGAGCCTTTGTAGCGACCGACCACTTCGCGCTTGGTCATTTGCACGATGAGCTGGCGGTTACGCCAAAGGCTTTTGCCCAGTGCCACGAGGGAGGTGGGTTGGGCGGCGTGGGGGTTGATCGCTGTTGACGAGTTAGTCATGCGAAGTGCTCCGCTTCTGCCAATGCTTTGGCTTGTTGGTCTTTTGCGGACAAGGATGGTTCGCCTTGGATGTGCCATTGGATGCCGATGGCGGGGTCGTTCCAGGCAATGCTCCGCTCGAATTCTGGTGCCCAGTAGTCGGTGGTTTTGTAGAGGAACTCTGCGGTGTCTGACAACACCACAAAGCCATGGGCGAAGCCTTCGGGCACCCACAACATGCGCTTGTTTTCGGCGGAGAGT
>JBIPME010000034.1:0-9508 GCA_044369275.1 Rhodoferax sp. | reverse complement strand
GGCGACTTGTGCTGGCTGAGTGTGTCGCGTTTGAGGCTGCCTATGCCATGTTCGGCAGAAATGGAGCCTCGGTAGCGGGTGACGGCTGCGTACACCAGCGCGTTAATGCCGGCTTCGTGCTGAGACAAAAATTCTTGCGGGTCCACACCGACGGGTGCCTGCACGTTGTAATGCAGGTTGCCATCGCCTAAGTGGCCGTAATTGACCAGTTGGGCGCCTGGGTAAGCTTGCAGCACTGCGGCATCGGTTTCGGTCACGAATGGGGCCATGCTGGAGATGGGCAAAGCAATGTCGTGTTTGATGTTAAGCCCCTCTTGGGCTTGGGCCAAGGGAATGCTTTCGCGCACATGCCACAGCTGCTGTGCTTGGGCTAGGTTGCTTGCCACCACGGCGTCGGCAACCAAGCCCGCCGCAAGTGCCGCTTGTAGCAGGTTCTCGAGTTCCTGCTGTGCTTGCGATTCGCTTTGGCTGTCGGCGTTTTGGAGTACGGCGAAATACGGCGTCGTCTGCGCGGGCAGGTGCTGCAAGGGGATGGATTGCTGGGGAAAGTGTTTGGCAACCAAGTCCAAGGCGAAGCGGCCCATGACTTCAAAGCCCGTGAGTCCAGCGCCCAAATGCTGGTGTGCCAGGCCGAGTAACCGCACCGCCGCATCCAGCGAGGGCAGGGCGACAAAAGCGGTTAACTGCGCAGCGGGTTGGGGAAATAGTTTGAGGGTGGCTGCGGTAATGATGCCTAGCGTGCCTTCTGAGCCGATGAACAGATTGCGCAGGTCGTAGCCCGTATTGTCTTTGCGCAGGCCACTCAAGCCTTCCCAGATTTTGCCTTGCGCGGTGACCACTTCCAAGCCCAAGCACAGTTCGCGGGCATTGCCGTAGCGCACCACCTGGGTTCCTCCGGCGTTGGTGGCCAAGTTGCCGCCAATGGTGCAGCTGCCTTGCGACGCCAGGCTCAAAGGAAACAGCAGTTGGGCCTGGGCGCAAGCTTCTTGCAGGGTTTGCAGCACGCAGCCAGCCTCTACTGTCACGGTGAGGTTATGGGGGTCTAGGTGGCGAATGCGTTGCATGCGGGTGAGGCTGAGCACCACTTGGGTGCCACTGGCATCGGGTGTAGAGCCAACCACCATGCCGGTGTTGCCGCCTTGGGGCACCAAGCTGATGTTCGCCTGCGCACAGGCGCGCACCACCTGTGCGACTTCTTCGGTGTTGCCGGGGCGCACCACGGCCAAAGCACGGCCACGTTCGCGCTTGCGCCAGTCGAGTTCCCAGGCGCTTAAATCACCCGTGCTCAGTACGTTGGCATCGCCTACGATGCTGCGCAAATGCGCGAGGAATTGGGGGCGTGCATTTTTGCCAGCGCGCAGGCGTTGGTTCACATGCAGCAAGCAGGCACAAAACAGCAACAGGCACAAAATCACTTGGAGCAGGGCCAGCAGGTTGCCCGGTGGCCGGTCGCTCCAAGCACGCACCACACCTTCGGTAAAGTACAACCAGACCAGCAAGCTGACCCAGCGGTAGGTGTAGAGCCGGTTTTTGAGCAGGCCAGCCAGTGGAATGCACAGCGGAAGCACTTTGAGTGCCAACCAACTGCCACCAGGTTGCAAGGGGCTGATGACTAGCTCCCACAGCAGACCCAAAACAATGAGGCCGAGCAAGCTGCCAACGGCAAGCCATCGGCTAAGGGGGATGAGTTTTTGGGAAAAGGGGGCGTGCTGAGGTGTCATTGCCTCAATGGTACACAACCGAGATCTGCGGAATGTGGGCTACGCCCGGTTGTTGCGATAAAAATGTGACCAGGCTGTGGCAGAGCTTTTTCTCTAGCAGCGCCATGACGGTTTCATCCAAGGCAGATTCGCTCCCCTGCTTCTCTGCTATGGAAGGCAGTTTTTTCACTACATCTACGTGGGCCGGTGTGGTGGAGACTTTGCCGATGTCGGCATAGGGCAGGGGGCGAACCACTGGGGGCTTGCTGAGTTTGGGGCGGTCGAGTTTGATGGCGATGCCTGTGTTGTCGGTGGTTATTTCCAGTTCTTTGGAGGGGCTTGGAAAACCAAAAACATACTGGGCCTCAAAGCGCACGACCACTTTGGTGGGGGCTGCGGCTGTGGCTGCGGTTTTGGGTGCAGAGGCTTCTTTTTCGTCTTTTGAGTCGGCTTGCGGCTCTGTTGCAGCGGCAACCACGTGGCTGAGTGTTTCTACGTGGATTCCTTCGCGCTTGACGGTTACGCTTAATTTGGGGAGCTGTTCGCTGAGCGCTTTTTGCGCTTGCGCCAGGTGCTGGGCGTATTGCTTGAAGCTTTGCAGCTCCGTTTTTAAATGGGTCGTCTCTTCTTGGGCGGTTTTGAGTGTTTTGCGGGAGTTTTTGTCTTTGCCGGATCGTTGGTATTCCAGCGCAATATAGACACCCAGTCCGGTCATTGCGCAAACCAAAAACGTGATAAAAATATCAGCACCCATGGGCTATTCTTTCTTTATATGGTTTAGCAAGAGGAATCTCCATCGGGCAATTTATCCAAATTAAGAATATTTGCCAATTCCCCTAAAGTGGCATCATAGCGGGATGCAACTGATTCGACGTTTAATTTTTTGGCTCCAAGATGTCTCTAGGCTACCTTGGTTGGATGCTGTAGCAACACTGCGCGAGCGCTTTAGGGAGGACCGTTTGGCATTGACTGCCAGTAGTCTTACCTTTACGACAACGATTGCGTTGGTGCCGTTAATTACGGTGGGACTGGCTATTTTTTCCACTTTTCCCATGTTCGCAAAGTTCCAAGATGTGTTGCAAAAATGGTTGATTGAGAGCTTGATTCCCGACAATATTGCGCGCCAAGTTTTGGGGTATTTGAACCAGTTTGCGGGCAAAGCCAGCAAACTGGGTGTGGTGGGTTTGGCCGCGCTTTTTGCCACAGCGTTGGCCTTGATTTTCACCATTGACCGCACGCTCAACAGCATTTGGCGGGTGCGCACCGAACGCCCTTTTGCCCAAAGGGTGCTGATTTATTGGGCGGCCATTAGCTTGGGGCCTTTGTTGCTGGGGGCGAGTTTGAGCTTGGCTTCGTATGGGCTGTCTCTGTCGAAGGGGGTGGTGCCCGGTGGGGTGGGTTTTTTGTTGGATTTGTTGCAATTTGTGTTGCTCGCTGGTGGCATGGCGGCCATGTTCCGGTATGTACCCAATACTTTCGTGCCTTGGGGGCATGCTTGGATGGGGGGGGTGCTGGTGTCTATCGGCATGGAAGTGGCACGGCGTGGCTTGGCCTTGTATTTGAGCAAGGTTCCAACCTACTCGTTGGTGTATGGCGCGTTTGCCACGGTGCCGATTTTGTTGGTTTGGATTTATATGGCCTGGATTATTGTGCTTTTGGGCGCAGCGTTGACGGCCTATGTCCCCAGCTTGCTCGCGGGTGTGCCACAACGCCGCAGTGGGCCTGGTTGGGAGTTTCAATTGGCTTTGGAGATACTCACGGCGCTGCAACGTGCACGCCATTCACCTGAAAAAGGTCAAACCATGGCGCAGCTGTGCACGGCCTTGCGCGCACAGGCGCAGCATGCGGAGACGGTGTTAGATACTTTGGTTGCTTTGGATTGGGTGGGGCGGTTGAGCGAGCCGCAGAGCAACGCGCCCCAAGCAACCCAAGATAGCAAGGGGGCGGGCGCACGCTTGGTGTTGCTGGTAGAGCCTCAGAACACGGCACTGGAGCCGCTGATGCGCAGGCTTTTGCTGCCTTCACATGCAGCTACGGAAAAAATATGGGCATTGAACCATTGGCCTTCGTGCAAATTAGGGGATGTGATTACGCCCTAACTTTCATGCACGCGAAGCCTGCGCCCCGTAGCATGAAAGTTCTTTCACGTTAAGGCTTGGCGTTCAGACATGGCTGCGGGCCCGCGCAGCGCGGGGTTTTAGGGGTTGCACAACACCAGTTTGCCTTGGACTTGCCGCGAACCCATGCGCGCATAGGCTGCGGGTAGCGCGGACATGGGCATGGTGCAGTCAATTTGGGGTTTGATTTTCCCCTCTACATACCACTGCGATAAGTGTTGCATCATCTGCAAGTTGTGTGCGGGTTCGCGTTTGGCGAAGTCCCCCCAAAACACACCAACTATGGAGGCCCCTTTGAGCAGGGCAAGGTTCAAAGGCAGGTTGGCAATTTCGCCAGATGCAAAGCCCACCACCAAATAGCGCCCGCGCCAGGCAATGGCACGAAACGCAGGCTCTGTGAATGCACCGCCTACGGGGTCGTAAACAATGTCGGGGCCTTTGCCGTGGGTGAGGGCTTTGAGTGCATCGCGCAGATTGTCCTGGGCATAGTTGATCGTTGCATCGGCTCCGAGTGATTGGCACAGCTTGCATTTTTCGTCGCTGGAGGCCCCTGCGATCACGGTGGCACCACTGGCTTTGGCAATTTGAATGGCAGCGGTGCCCACGCCACCGGCTGCACCCAAGATGAAAACCGTTTCTCCCGCCTGCAATTGCCCTCGGTCGCGCAAGGCGTGGTACGCGGTGGCATAGGCCATGATGAAGGCTGCCGCATCCACCATCGTAAATTCCGGTGCCAACGGCAGGCACAGTGCCGCAGGCGCTAGGGTGTGGGTGCCAAAGCCGCCTGTGCCGCTCAAGCAGGCTACGCGCTGCCCTACGGCAAGGTGGGTGACCCCGGGGCCCAGGGCTTGCACCACGCCGGCATATTCAGCGCCGGGAACAAAAGGCAGTGCGGGCTTGATTTGGTATTTGTTTTGCACGATCAACAAATCTGGAAAGTTCAGACTGGCCGCTTGAATCGCAACCAGCACTTCGCCCGCTTGGGGTGTGGGGGTTGGGAGCATAGTCCAGCGCAGGGCATCTACGCCCGTAGGGTTTTCACAAAGCCAAGCGTGCATAGTGCGTCTGCCTCATCATCGTTAACCGTCATGGTGGTTGCAAATAGCTGTCGTAAATCTGTCGTAAATATGTCGTAAATAGCGGTTGTAAATAGCTGCCGTCAACAGATTTTTCTCATGATATAGGTATTGTTTCGCCCTAGAGGGCCCTATAGTCACGCTAGAGACCGCCCCTGACGGATCTAGAATATGAAACCTTTACGATGTAAATTATGAAAATACTGATCTCTAATGACGATGGTTATCAAGCCCCCGGTATCTTGGCGCTTTATGCGTGTCTTAAAGATATTTTTGACGTAGAGGTCATTGCTCCCGAGCAAAACAACAGCGCCAAATCGAACGCCTTGACCCTGCATACGCCTTTGTATGTGCAGCGTGCGGCCAATGGGTTTCGTTACGTCAATGGCACCCCCGCCGATTGTGTGCACATTGCGCTCAGTGGGCTGCTCGACTACCGGCCCGACTTGGTTGTCTCCGGTATCAACAATGGAGCGAACATGGGCGATGACACCATTTACTCGGGCACTGTTGGGGCGGCCATGGAAGGCTTTTTGTTTGGGGTGCCCGCCATTGCCTTTTCGCAGGTCGAGAAAGACTGGCTGCATTTGGACAGCGCGGCGCGCAAAGTGGCTGAGTTTGTACAGTCTATGCACCAACTTCAGCGGATTACGTCCCAACCTTGGCTGCTTAACGTCAACATTCCCAACCGACCTTATGCAGACATTCAACCCGTCAAGCTCTGCCGCCTAGGCAAGCGCCATGCCGCTGAAAAAGTGATTCAACAGCAAAGCCCACGCGGCCAAACCATGTACTGGATTGGCGCTGCGGGCCCCGCCAAAGACGATGGCGAAGGGACCGACTTCCATGCCACAGCCCAAGGCCATATCGCGGTAACACCCCTTCAAGTCGATTTAACCGACCACGACAGCATGGGTTACTGGGCGCAAACCGCAGCACGCCTTGGCTAACCCAGAATACGGCCCCGGCATGAAACAGCGTCCTTCTTTCCCGGTCAAACTCGACACAACGCTGCCGCGATCTGCACGTGAGGAAAAGGTACATGCGCTGGCGGCCATTCCGCCTGGGTCGCGTCCGCAAGGGCTGGGCATGGACTCCTTGGCGGTGCGCATGCGCATGGTGCGCCTGTTGCAAAAACAAGGGGTGCAAAATGAGGCCGTCTTGCAAGCCATGGCCAGCATTGCACGCCACCAATTCGTAGACAGCGCTTTGGCCAACCAAGCTTACGAAGACACCAGCTTGCCCATAGGCTTGGGGCAAACCATTTCCAAACCCGGTGTGGTTGCGCGCATGCTAGAGCTGTTGTGCCACGCTGGACGCCCCAAGCTGGGCCGTGTGCTAGAAATTGGGACGGGTTGTGGCTACCAAGCGGCTGTGCTGAGTCTGCTGGCGCAGCAGGTCTACAGCATAGAGCGCTTGCAGGGCTTGTATGACAAAGCACGCGAGAACCTGCGCCCCTTGCAGTTGGGCAATGTCCATTTGTATTTTGGCGATGGCACTCTGGGGCGTGCCCAAAGCGCACCGTACGATGGCATCATTGCCGCAGCGGGGGGCGAGGTTGTGCCCCAAGCTTGGGTAGACCAATTGGCCCAGGGGGGGCGTTTGGTGGCGCCTATGGCGGTCCCCCACAGCCGAAAAGCAGAGCAAGTTCTGATCGTGCTAGACAAGACCCCACAAGGCATACGGCAAACCATTTTAGAAGCGGTACATTTTGTTCCTCTAAAATCGGGCATCGCTTAGAAGGATTTGTTTATGTTTGGTTGTATCTTACGTTGGTTCGGTGCTGCACTTTGTGTGCTTTTATTGGTGGCTTGTGGCTCTAACTCCTTGCATCGCGCACCTGTAGAGGAGCGTGGTGGTGCATATTCGACCAAAACCACGGCCCCCAATGCCGTTGTTAAACAGCCACCAGGTTTTGAAAATGCGGGCAAGCCCGGCTATTACACGGTTAAACCGGGCGACACACTGATCCAGATTGGACTTGAACATGGCCAAAGCTACAAAGATATAGCGCGTTGGAATGCTGTGGAAAACCCCAACAAAATCGAGGTGGGGCAGGTGCTGCGCGTTGTAACGCCTACCGGTGATACGGCGGTGGTTTCCAAACCCGTATCCACCCCTGGTGCCAGCGCGGTTGTGACAACACCTGTTGCGCCTGCCAGCGCACCTGCAAAAGCAGCCTCTGCATCCAACGGCACAGCGTCGAACAATGCAGCGTCTAGCAACAGCGCCGAAGACGATTTGGGCTGGATTTGGCCCAGTAAAGGCAGCGTGTTAGCCAACTTTGACGAGGCTAAAAACAAAGGCTTGGATATTGGCGGCGCTTTGGGGGATGCGGTGCTTGCGACTGCAGAAGGCAAAGTGGTGTATGCGGGCTCTGGCTTACGCGGCTATGGCAATTTGATTATTTTGAAGCACAACAACACCTTCTTGTCGGCCTATGCGCACAACCAAACCCTCTTGGTTAAAGAAGACCAAATGGTGAAAAAAGGGCAAAAAATTGCAGAGATCGGCAACAGTGGTTTGAGCGAATCGAGCAAGCCCAAGTTGCACTTTGAAATTCGCAAACAAGGTAAGCCCGTAGACCCAATGCGCTATTTGCCAAGCAAATAAGGCATTAAAAAGCAGTAAAAAGCAGTAAGGAAGCCGAAAGCAAAGCAGCAAATCCCGCAGTCAAAGCGGGGGCTGCGCCGCTTAGTTTAGAGCTGCCCTAAGCGGCGTAGCTTGTCTTTTTTATTGGGGCGCTTGCCCTTGATTCCACCGTGACTGTCATGGGCCGATTCGGCGGTGGTAGGCGCTGTTTGTATTGGCTCAAAGCCAGCAACCACTTCGAGGCTGATCGCCAGTTTGCAGCGTTTTTGAATCAACTGAAAATGCGCTTGCGTGGCCGCGCTGACAAAACTAATGGCCAGCCCTTGTGCGCCTGCTCTGCCTGTTCTGCCAATGCGGTGGGTAAAGTCTGCTGGGGAGCGGGGCAGGTCGTAATTGACCACCAGCGGCAGTTCCGCAATGTCCAAGCCCCTGGATGCCACGTCGGTGGCCACCACGACACGCAGGCGTGCGGCCTTGAAGTCCGCTAACACCTGCGAGCGCTTGCCTTGGCTTAACTCGCCGTGGAAGGGTTCGGCATCAATCCCCGCTTTGCGAAGTTTGTCCGCCACGATTTCGCAGGCGTGTTTGGTGGCGACGAAGACCAAGACGCGCTCTGCATGTTCGGTTTGTAACCAATGGCGAAGCAGCTGGGTGCGTTTTTCCGTGTCTACATGCAGGGCGCGGTGCGCAACGCAGAGGGCCGTATCGCCTTGCTGTGCCAACTCGATCAGCGCAGGGGCATTCAAAAACGTGGCCGCAAAATTTTTAACTTCTTGCGAATACGTCGCCGAGAAAAGAAGCATCTGCTTTTTAGGCGGCAGTAATTGAAAAATTTGCGCCATTTCCAGGGCAAATCCCGCGTCCAGTAAACGGTCTGCTTCGTCGAGCACCATGGTTTCGATGGCGTCCAAGCGCAGGGCGTTGTGCGCAATCAAATCCAGCAAACGCCCTGAGGTGGCCACCACCAAGTCGGTTCCTGTACGCAAAGAGATGAGCTGGGGGTTGATGGACACGCCACCAAAAAACACATGGATTTTGGGCCTGTTTGCCAGCGTGACGCTGAGCTCGCGCAAGACCTCGCCCACCTGCATGGCAAGCTCCCGTGTAGGCACCAAGACCAATGCACGTGGATGGCGGGGCCTGACGCTTGCGCGCGCACTGAGTGCTTGTAGCAAAGGCAGGCCGTATGCCAAGGTTTTGCCCGTGCCAGTGCGCGCACTGGCAATCAGGTCTTGCCCTTGTAGCAAGACGGGAATGACCGCAGATTGAATGGGGGTAGGCGTATCAAAGCCAAGGCGGCTGAGCGCCCTTAGAAATTCGGGTGATAAGCCCAGGGAAGAAAAAGACACTAAGTACTTAAAAAATCAGGGCTGCGCGTTGGCGTTGCTGTCTAGGGGAAACGTGCCGGATGCTGTGGGTGCATTGGGTAAATTCGTTGCGGCAGAGGGGGTGGTTGTCGAAGCACTGGGGTTTATGCGCCGTGCACCATCAAAACGGCTGGTCCAATAGGACAAGCCCATGTCATCGACCCGAACTTCGGAGCCAGATCTGGGTGAGTGAATGAATTTGCCGTTGCCAATGTAGATGCCAACATGGCTGAACGCGCGGCGCATGGTGTTGAAGAAAACCAAGTCACCGGGTTTTAATTCGGATTTTTCAATAGTTTGCGTGGCCGCAGCTTGCTGTTCTGCACGGCGAGGCAACATAAAACCCGCAGCCTGTTGGTAAATGGCGCGTACAAAGCCACTGCAATCGAAGCCCGTTTCAGCGCTATTTCCACCGCGCTTGTAAGGAACACCGATAAAACCCAGAGCGTGGACGACCAATTCGGAGGCTTTTGCCTCCATTTTGGAGCCTACATCACTAATGCGCTCGATGATGCCGCGCTCGTTGAGAAAGCGGTTCATATCATCACTGGTATCAGAAGGTGCGGCATGTGCAGACAAGGCAACCGAGAGAGCAAGTAATAATGTAATTTTATTCATTGCGCGTAGCATAAAGTGGTGTGTGAACATTGTCAATA
>JBIPME010000033.1:0-9510 GCA_044369275.1 Rhodoferax sp. | reverse complement strand
GCTCGCAATGATTGGACTGTCACTGCGAGGAGTTTGCGAAGCGGCAGTCTGGCTGCTGTGCTTGTTTAAGCCGGGGTGTCAAATTAACAAACAAGCCCTGTTGATTCTAATTTTCCATGCTTTATTTCCAACGCCTCACATAATTGTTTTATTTCAGCCGTATCTGATTGGTAAACAATCAATAATTGAATGTTATCTGAGTCGTTATAACCGACTTCAACCAAGGCCAGCGGAGGGGTCTGATCCATGAGTTTCTGATACATCCATTGATAATATTCTGGAACATTGAGATCAAGATCGTTCTCAGGCATTTCTGGTTCGTCAATGGCGTCCAGTAACCATCCACAAAACTCATCAATCTTATCGCTTTTTATATAGATATCATAAAACTCACTGCATATGATTGTTTCCAATATGTAATTTCTGAACCATGCATTTAATTCGTGCTTTTCCATGAATTCGTCTGGATTTGAATAATAAAATACGCATGAATTGATAATCTCTTCCTTGTTTTCAATGTCTCGCGCTTTCAAAAGCAGCTCTGCCAATCGCCTTACTTTTTCTATCATATTTTTTCTCCATACCGTCCGTTTGATTGTTTATGCCGCTAACACTTTAGATATTCAGGCGCAGCTGCAATTTGGATGTCGCCGAGTTTATAGCTGTGCCGTGCATGGCAAACCAGTGCAGCCGGAACAGGCATTTTTTGCAGTGCAAAGCGTTGCAGCGTCACCCAACCCACCAGTCGCAAAGAACAACGCCGACGCGCAATGCGTCGGCGTCGGCGTTGTTGCCGGTGCCCGGTGGGTTTTAGCCGAGTCGGTTGAGTTGGTCGCGCACTTTGTCCAAGGCGCTGCCGAAGTCTGCCAGGCGCTTGCGTTCTTGCGTAATCACGGCGGGCGGGGCTTTGGTGACGAAGGTTTCGTTGGAGAGTTTGCTGTTGGCTTTGGCGATTTCGCCCTCTAGGCGCGCCACTTCTTTGGCCAAGCGCAGCTTTTCAGCGGCCACGTCAATTTCCATGTGCAGGCAGATGCGGGTTTCGCCCACCACCGCCACGGGCGCGGCCTGGGCGGCGACTTGCCAGCTGGCTTCGTCGGCAAAGAGTTGGACTTCGCTGAGCTTGGCCAGTGCCTGCAACACCGGGGCCGCTTGGGTGAGGAAGGCGGACTCTTGGGCGTTTTGCGCCACCGCGTACAGCGGCAGCCGGGTGGCGGGGGAGACGCCCATTTCGCCGCGCAAGTTGCGGCAAGCGTCTACCAGGGTTTTGAGCTTGGCCATGTAGGCCAGTGCGGCGGGGTCAATGCGCTCAGGCTGGCTTAACGGGTAGGCGGCGATGCTGATGGAGGCACCCGCTCGCCCGGCCACCGGTGCCACGATTTGCCACAGCGCTTCGGTGATGAATGGAATGATGGGGTGCGCTAGGCGCAGTATGGTTTCTAGCGTGCGGATCAGGGTGCGGCGGGTGGCGCGTTGTACGCTGTCGGAGCCGGTTTGAAGTTGCACTTTGGCAATTTCCAAATACCAGTCGCAAAACTCGTTCCAAACAAAGTCGTAAAGCGTGTTGGCCACGTTGTCTAAGCGGTATTCGGCAAAGCCCTGGGCCACATCGGCCTCGGTTTTTTGCAGCAGCGACACGATCCAGCGGTCCGCATCGCTGAAGCTGAGGTAGCCGTGCGCGGGCCCGCCCACGGCGCAGTCTTGCTTGCTGTGTTCGCGCAAGCCGCAATCTTGGCCTTCGCAGTTCATGAGCACGTAGCGGCTGGCGTTCCACAGTTTGTTGCAGAAGTTGCGGTAGCCCTCGCAGCGTTTGCTGTCGAAGTTGATGCTGCGCCCCAAGCTGGCCAGCGCGGCGAAGGTAAAGCGCAAGGCGTCCGCACCGTAGGCGGGAATGCCTTCGGGAAATTCTTTTTGCGTGTTTTTGCGCACCTGCGGTGCGGTCTCCGGTTTGCGCAGGCCTTGGGTGCGTTTGTCGAGCAGGGGGTCGAGTGCGATGCCGTCAATCAAGTCCACCGGGTCGAGCACGTTGCCTTCGGACTTGCTCATTTTCTTGCCTTGGGCGTCGAGCACCAGGCCGTGGATGTAGACGTGTCGGAAGGGCACTTGGCCGGTGAAGTGGGTGGTCATCATGATCATGCGGGCGACCCAGAAGAAGATGATGTCGTAGCCCGTGACGAGTACGCTGCTGGGCAGGTACAGGTCGTAGTCCGGTGTTTTCTCAGGCCAGCCCATGGTGCTGAACGGCACCAGTGCGCTGGAGTACCAGGTGTCTAACACGTCTTCGTCGCGTTTTAAGGTTTTGCCCGGCGCTTGGGCTTGGGCCTCGGCTTCGTTGCGGGCCACGTAGACTTTGCCGTCTTCGTCGTACCACGCGGGGATTTGGTGGCCCCACCAGAGTTGGCGGCTGATGCACCAGTCTTGGATGTTGTTCATCCACTGGTTGTAGGTGTTGACCCAGTTCTCAGGCACAAATTTCACTTCACCCGACTGCACCGCGTCGATGGCTTTTTGGGCAATGCTTTTGCCGGTGGCGTCTTGGTCGCTGACTTTGTTCATGGCCACAAACCATTGGTCGGTGAGCATGGGTTCTACGACCTGGCCGGTGCGGGCGCAAATCGGCAGCATGAGTTTGTGGGGTTTGATTTCCAGCAGCAGGCCTTGGGCCTCCAAGTCTTTGAGCAGGGCTTTGCGGGCGACAAAGCGGTCTAGGCCTTGGTAGACAGCGGGGCCGTTTTCGTTGACCTTGGCATCGAGGGTGAAGATGGTAATGAGCGGCAGGCCGTGGCGCTGGGCGCAGGCGTAGTCGTTGAAGTCGTGCGCGCCGGTGATTTTGACGCAGCCCGAGCCGAAGGCGCGGTCTACAAAGTCGTCGGCGATGATGGGGATTTGGCGGTTGCACAGTGGCAAGTCCACCATCTGGCCGACCAGGTGCTGGTAGCGCGGGTCTTCGGGGTGCACCGCGAGGGCACCATCGGCCATCATGGTTTCGGGCCGGGTGGTGGCAATGGTCATGCCTTTTTGGAGTACGCCGTCGATGGTTTGCGGGCCGTTCGAGAAGGGGTACAGGATGTAGTGCATTTTGCCGTCGGACTCGGTGCTCTCCACTTCCAAGTCGCTGACCGCACTCATCAACACCGGGTCCCAGTTGACCAGCCGTTTGCCACGGTAGATCAGGCCTTGCTGGTAGAGCTGGACAAAGGTTTCGGTCACGGTTTTGGACAGTTTGGGGTCCATGGTGAAGTATTCGCGGCTCCAGTCCACGCTGTCGCCCATGCGGCGCATTTGGCCGGTGATGGTGTCGCCGCTTTTGACTTTCCATTCCCAGACTTTTTTCACAAACGCCTCGCGCCCGAGGTCGTGGCGGCTGACTTTTTGGTCTTGCAGTTGGCGCTCCACCACGATTTGGGTGGCAATGCCGGCATGGTCGGTGCCGGGAATCCACGCGGTGTTAAAGCCCGACATGCGGTGGTAGCGCGTGAGGCTGTCCATGATGGTTTGGTTGAACGCATGCCCCATGTGCAGCGTGCCCGTCACGTTCGGGGGCGGGAGTTGAATGGCAAACGCGGGCGCGCCCGTTTGGGCCTGTTGCGTGCCGCGGTAACCGCTGGTGCCATAGCCGCGTTCCTCCCATACGGCAGTCCAGCGGGCCTCTATGGCCGCAGGTTCAAAGGATTTGGAGAGGGCGGCGAGGCCAGGCTGGGCGGGGGCGGGGGTGGTGTTCATGCGGGTCCGGGGCTAAAACACGGTGCCAGTTAAATGCGCAGCGTGCGGGGTAAAGATGCTTGCATTTTACCCAGCACCTCCGGTGCCACAGGGCAGGGTGGTGTTTTGCTGCGGGGCCACGCAAGGCAGGTGTTGGGTTTTTAGGTTTGGCGGGCTTATAGGTGTCAAAGGCGGGGCTTTGCGCTTGGCAAATTAACAACATTTCGCGCAAGCGCAGCCACTAGCGTTTAACCTTGGAGTGTTGCCGATTTTGTGGAATTTAGCGTTTTATAGGCAGCCAAAGCGGGTTGTTTTTGATAGCTTTGCGGGTGGTGTGCGCCACCCACAGTTCAAGCGATTTTGTAAAAATAAAGGCGATTTTTCACTCATGTTCAACCCGACTTTGCCCAGATTGCGAACGTACCAGCGCGCTGCGAGTGTGCGCATGGGGCTTTGGTTAGCGGCTCTACGCGAAGGCTTTACTTTTTTGCTGCCGCTTTCCATTTTGGGCGTTTGCGTCACGATCTTGGGCCAGTTGCCGCAGTGGGGGGCGATGGATTATTTGCCGCCCAGTTTCCAAGATGGTTTGATGTATTTTGTGACCAAGTTAAGTGGCGCCACTGCGGGCGTGATGGGCTTGGCGCTGGCTATGACGGTGGGCAACCGTTTGTATGTTTTGTCCGAGGCTAACAACGATCGGCACGTCTCGACGATTTTCATCAGTTTGCAGTGTTTGGTGAATTTCTTTGCCTGTATTTCGCCACTGGCGGGGCGGTCTTCGATGTCGCAAATGCTGGGTTACCAGGCATTGTTTTCGGGTATCGCGGTGGGCATTGTCACGGTGGAGTCCCTGCGGTTGGTGAACCACTGGCTACCGTCTGGCAACAGCCGGTACAACTTGGACTTCAACCCTATGTTTCAGCAGGCCATGGGCTTGGTGCTGCCTTGGGTGCTGTCGACCACGATGGTTTTTGGGGTCTTGTTTGTTTTGAATGATCTGGGGACATCGCTCTCTTCGTGGTTGGTGCACACTTTGAACGGGGCCCCCACTTGGTTTTGGCAAACGGAAGTCATTGCGCCCTTGTTGGTGTTTGTACAGCAATGCTTGTGGATCTTGGGCATACACGGGCCTAATTTGGTAGAGGGGCAGTTGGGTTGGTTGATTGCCGATCCCAACGTGGTGTACCACCCGATACTGGCGAGTCCCTCTTTGACGAATGCGTTTGCCAACCTAGGCGGCTCTGGGGCGACTGCGGGCTTGATTGTGGTGCTGATTTTTTTCTGCAAAGATTTGCAGCTCAAGCGCGTGGGCTACATTTCCATCTTGCCTGCGGTGGTGAATGTGAATGAGCTCATTTTGTTTGGCATTCCCATTATTTTGAACCCCACCATGCTGCTGCCTTTTTTGTTAGCACCCTTGGTTTCGCTGGGCATGGGCCTAGTGGCCTACCATGTGGGTTGGATGCCTTTGACCGGCAGCGCGACGTCGTGGAATACACCGCTCTTTCTGTCGGGCTATTTGCTCAGCGGGGGCTGGTCTGGGGTGTTGGTGCAAGCCTGCGGTTTGGCCGCCAGTGTGCTGCTCTACTTGCCGTTTGTACGCAAGTTGGAAGTGCAGCGCATGGAGAGCCAAAGCGCCGCCCTCAAGTTTGCGATTTTGGCTTTTTCCAACCCAGAAATTACCACCTCTAGCTTGCTCAAGCGCACGGGCAGGCTGGGGGATTTTGCCCGCGCACTGCACAACAATTTTGAACGCGACTTGGGCACGGACCGTGTGTACCAGGTCTACCAACCCAAGCACGATCGCACGGGCAAAGTTTGCGGCGTAGAGGCCCTGATACGCTGGAACCATGCGGTCCATGGCCACATCAACCCAGCGGCACTCATCAACATTGCCGAAGAAAGTGATCTGATCAATCGCATTGGCGGCTGGACGCTCGATGCGGCCTGTGCTTCCTTGAACCGCTGGAAAGCGCTGGGCTACCACCTCAAAATATCGGTCAACCTCTCCCCTGTGCAGCTCGAAGACCCCGATTGCGTGCGCATTGTGCGCAGATGCTTAAAGACCCATGGTGTTTCGGTGCAAGAGCTAGAGCTGGAAATTACAGAAGGCCGCTCCATTTCCACCACGCAGCAGTCCAAGATCAACTTGAACGAACTCTCCGCTTTGGGCGTGAGCATGTCCATGGATGACTTTGGCATGGGATTCACGTCCCTGTACTACATGCAACGCTTTGCGGTCAGCGCTATCAAAATCGATGGCAGCCTGACGCGCGAGGTGCTGACCAACCAGGTCAATGCTGACGTGATTCGCACCATCGCCATCTTGGGCGGCAAACAAGGCGCGCAAGTGGTTGCTGAGTTTGTGGACAACCCCGCACAGCAAGCCATGCTCAGCGAATTGGGGTGCAATGAATTCCAAGGTTATTTGTACAGCAAACCCCTGCGAGAGGCCGAGTTCATTGCGTACCTTGCAACCAATGAAACCACGCGGTGCTCAGGAGCAGAGCCCGAAGTGGTCGCTGCGCCAACCGCATCCCCCCCTGCCCAATCTGACGTCCCAAAGTGATGCCCCAGTTTGGCTGTGTAATTTTTCATACCCCCCCTCTTGAAAATACAAAATGCGCGTATTTGATTTGTTTAAAAAAACGGGCCGTGGGTTCTGTTTTTTCGCATTGGCTTTGATCGCATGCGCTTCGCCCGCGTCTTCTTTTGCGGCGCAGTCGGTGAAGTTGCCCGGTGTTTGTTTCAACCAAGGTGGGGTTGGAAGCGTCGCCTGGAACAGCGCGTATGCAGCGCAGACACTGGACAACCTGAAAGCTTTTGCCACCTTTGCACCGGGCCCTTTTAACCCCGTGGGTGTGAGCAACTATTTGGTGTGCAACAGCTTTGGGTTTGCCATCCCCTTGGGCTCTGTCATTACGGGCATCTATGTCGAATCCAAACGAAGCGCCGACTTCAATGTGTATGACAACGACGTCAAAATCGTGAAAAACGGCATGTTGGTGGGGCAAAACAGAGCGAGCGCCTCACTCTACCCGCTCAATGACATACCCCAACCCTACGGCGGCGTAACTGATCTTTGGGGGCAGACTTGGGGGCCTGCGGACATCAATGCCAGTAATTTCGGCATCGCCATCTCTGCCAGAGGCAGCGGATACCTGTGGACTGCGGGAATGGCCAAAATTGACGTCGTCAGCATCACGGTCTATTACAACCCCAGCGAACCCACGCTAGGCGGCTTCAACGTCATCGACAGCAGCCTCTCCAGCAGCAGCGCCGCCATCGGGCGCATCTACACCAAACTCGCAGGCACCGCCTTCAACCTCAAAGTCGCCGCCCTGAACGCGACCAAAACCGCCACCGAAACGGGCTACGCCAGCACCACCACCAAAACCGTCACCCTGGACCTGTTTGACGACAGCGCAGGCAGCAGCTGCAACGTCAGCGCCAGCGCTTGCAGCAGTTGCAGCAAACCCAAAATCGCCACCAGCCAAACCCTGAGCTTCTCCAGTGCCGATGCGGGCTTCAAAACCTCGGCCACCATCACCGTGCCCAATGCCTACCAGCGCATCCTGGCCCGCGCCTCTGAGGGCAGCACCACCGCTTGCTCTACCGATGTTTTCGCCGTGCGCCCCAGCGCCTTCACCAGCCTGAGCAGCAGTGCCAGTAACACCGCGCTGACGGGTGCGCCCGTCTTGAAAGCCGGCACCGACAGCTTTGGCGTGACCGTGGGCACCGCCGTCGCAGGCTACAGTGGCACCCCCAAAATCAACCCCGCTGCCATGGCGGCCAACGCCGCCAACTGGGTGCTGGGCAGCCTGAGCAGCACGGTCTTTCCGGCCGCCACCACCTCGGGCAGCAACAGCACCGCCAGCGCCAACTTTTATTACAGCGAGGCCGGGCACTTTAAATTCCTGGGCACCGCCAGCACGGGCGGCAACAGCGCAGGCATCTACGACGACACCTGGACCGCCGTCGACCAAACGGGCGACTGCATCGCCAACAGCCTCTCCAACACCTTGAGCGCGGGCAAATACGGCTGCGGCTTTGGCCTGGCTGCGGACAGCGCCTTGCTAGGCCGCTTTGTGCCCGACCACTTCAAAATTACGGCCTCAAGCCTGACCCCCGCCAACACCAGCTTTGTCTACATGGGTCAAGCCGGGCTGGGCCTGGCCTACAGCGTGGAGGCCCGCTCTGGCAACAACATGGGCAACAGCACCCCCAACAGCATCACCCAAAACTACAGCCAAGGCCGCGTGTCCGTGGTCAACCCCAGCCTGGTCGCCGAAGACCAGCCCTCCAGCAACCAAAGCTGCAACCTGGGCACGCGCATCAGCGGCCTGCCCAGCACCAGCTGGAGCAACGGCAAATACACCCTGCCCAGCACCAACACCACCTTCAGCCGCCCCGCCAACACCAACACCGCCTTGAACGCCAGCAGTGCGGCCAATTGCACCGCCACCAAAGACGCCGCCGCAGGCCCGTTTGATGCACTCGACGTGGGCCTGCAAGTCGCCGACCCCGACACCACCCTGCTCGGCAGCGACCTGACCATGCGCGCCGACACCTCGGGCACCTGCACCAGCCCCACGGGCGGTGCCAGCAATGCCACCACCAACTGCAACGCGCAAAAACTCGGCAGCACCGCGGTGCGCTTTGGGCGCATCAAACTCAGCGACACCACCGGCCCGGCTACGCTGGATTTGGACGTTCCCATCGAAGCCCAATATTGGACGGGGGTCGCCTTTGCCACCCAAACCACAGACAACACGACCGCTGTAACGCCCCCCAACAAAACCACTTTGGCCAGTGGTGCCAACCCCAATGGCGTGCCCTATTTGTACTTCTATACCGGCAACCCTTTGGTTGGCACCAACATCACACCGACCGTGCAGACCAGCGTGAATGGCACGGTTTTTTCCAATCAGCTCAAAAGCGGCAAAACCAATTTGCACCTCACCGCCCCCAATGCCAGTACCAGTGCGGCCATGGTGGGACAGGGGTTTTTGGATGTGCTGCTGTCGGTGCCCAGCTATCTGACGGGCAGTTGGCTGAACTGCTTAGGCCAAGTGGGCGCTCTGGGCTTGTGGGATGACCTGCCCTGCGCACGGGTGACCTATGCCAGTGCCGCAAGGAAAAGCGCCGTCATCATGCGGCGTGAAAATTTTTGAAGCGCAGCAGGCACACGGACTCAGCGCGCTGCGTGCAGGCCACCGGTCTGTACGCAAGGCATTAGCGAGGCATTCGCAAGGCTGTGCCAAGGCAGCCCCCCGCTTGGGGCGCAGGCAGGCGCATAATTTCCCCTCACTTTGCAAACACAGGTCTTTGCCGCTATGCCCCACACCCCACTTGCCTACACTGGCGCCATTGCGTCGGCCATGCAGCATGCCCAATGGGCAGGCTTGCGCCATGTGTGCGAAACCACGCTCACCCGCGTGGTGCGCAACGACGTCCCCGAAGCCAATCGCACCCGCATTGACGAGGGCGTGATGTGCGAGGTGCTGTTAGACGGCCACTTTGGCTACGCCGCCACCGCAGACACCAGCCCAGCGGGGCTGGAGCGGGCCTTTGGGCGTGCGCTACAGACCACCCGCGCCACCCGCGCCCACCGTGTGCACGCGTTTGATGTGGCGCAACGGCCCCCCGTGCAAGGCAGCTTCACCAGCCCACGCCTGCGCGCACTGGACCAAACCAGTTTGGCGGAGGTGACGGACTGCTTGCTGGCTGCCTGCAAGGCCATGGCCGTGTCCGAGCGTGTGGTGAGCCGCAGCGCCAGCGCTTGGCTGGTGCAAACGCAGACGGATTACT